>CANHPJ010000206.1 GCA_947462515.1 Bacteroidota bacterium
ATGTTACTTCGAACGATACAGATATAGATGGAATTATAAATGTGGCTAGTGTAAGTATAGTTTCTGGTCCAACTCATGGAACCTTGAGTATAGATCCATTAACTGGAAAAATAACATATACTCCTAATTCGAAATATTCAGGATCTGATGTCTTTACCTATTCAGTTTGTGACAATGGTAAACCAGTGCTTTGTGATCAAGCAACTGTAGTTATTATTATTGGAAATCCACCTGTTGTATTTGACGATAATATCTATTCAAATGGTGATGACGATATTGTTATTAAAATTTTGAACAATGACAATATCAACTCTAAATTTGAAAGTCTTAATGTTATCGTTCAGCCAAAAAATGGAACGTTTAAAGTTGATAATAATGGTAATATTATCTATTCGTCTAATGGACAATGCTCTTCGAAAGATAGTTTACAATATGTGTTATGTAGCGATATTGCCTGCGATACAGCTTGGGTAATCGTAAATATTGTTTGTCCGGAGGATATTTTGATTCCAGAAGGTTTCTCACCAAATGGAGATGGTAAAAACGATGTGTTTGAAATTAAAAACATTGACTTATATCCAAACAACGAAATAATCATCTTTAACCGTTGGGGAACAAAAATATTTGGAAAACAAGGCTATAATAACGATTGGGATGGCACATCGGAAAGTAACCTAACAACTGGTTCGGGCAGTTTACCTGAAGGTACTTATTTCTATATTTTAACTTTAAAAAGTGCAAAAGGAAATAGAGATAAAAAATACCAGGGTTATATCTTCTTAAAACGATAATTAACACATAGCTAAAAAGTATTAGTATGAAAAAAATAATAGTTGTATTGGCATTACTGGTTTCTATAGGAAAGCTTTATGCACAGCAGGATGTACAGTTTACCCATTATATGTATAATACCCTGGCAGTAAACCCGGCTTATGCAGGTAGTAGAGGCATGCTAAACGCCAGCTTGCTTGGTCGCCAGCAATGGGTTGGTATGGAGGGTGCTCCATCATCCAAAACATTCTTTGTTCACTCTCCAATAGCTAGTGAAAACATGGGCTTGGGGTTTTCTGTTGTGAGTGATAAGGTTGGGCCAATAAGGCAAACAGGCTTGGTAGCCAATTATTCGTATACCTTAAAAATAAATGAAAATGGCCATAAACTGGCTATGGGGATCAGCGGAAGCGTTAATCAACTTAATGCTAATCTATCGGCTTTAAAGGTTAATGACCAAACTGATCCGGCTTTTCAAAACACCCAAAAAACAGCTCCTAACTTTGGTGCCGGCTTATATTACCATACCGACAAATGGTATACCGGGGTTTCTTCTCCCAAACTATTGCAAACGGCTATAGAAAGCAATAACAAAACCAATATAAGCCAAATGGTTCGTCACTATTACTTTTTAGCGGGTTATGTAATTACCCTTAGCGATAAGTTTAAATTAAAACCGGCTACCATGATAAAAGTCACAAAAAACGCTCCATTAACGGTTGATATATCTGCTGAGGTATTTCACCAAGATAAGCTTAGCGCCGGTTTAATGTATCGTTTAAATGATTCTATGGGTGCACTAATTGGTTATAACTTTACCAATACTTTTAAGGCAGGTTTATCTTACGATTATACCCTAACCAAGCTTACCAATTATAACTCGGGTACCATGGAGATTTTTCTTAGTTATGATTTCCAATTTAAAGATCAACATAGAATTAGCTCACCAAGATATTTCTAAAATTCACAATAGATTTTACCATGAAAAAAATACTTGCCCTTCTGATTTTAAATGCATTGTTACTTACTTCGCTTTATGCTCAAAAATCGCGTAAAGAGATAAAAGGGGATCATTATTATTCTATTTATTCTTTTTCTGATGCCATTAAAAAATACACCAAGGCTAAAAACCTGAGTGTTGAAGGTCAGAGAAGACTTGCCGAAAGCTATAAAAACGCCGGAAACACTTTAAAAGCAGAAGAAACCTATGCTGCTTACATAAACCTAGCCGGAGTAATTGCTGAAGATTATTTCAATTATGCTTTTGTATTGAAGATGAGTGACAAATACGAGGAGGCAAATAAGTGGATGCAAAAATTTAAAGAGTTAAGCCCAAACGATTTGCGCGCAAAAAATTATGCCGCCAACAATTCGCAGTTAACCAATTTGCTTAAAGATGAAGGTAAATACAAAGTAGAACATCTTGATATTAATACCGAACAGCAAGATTTTGGCCCGGCATATTACAATGATAAAATAACTTTTGCCTCCACCAGAGAAGGGGTAAAATCAATCAGAAGAAATTACAGCTGGAATAACAAACCATTTTTGGACATCTATGTAGCTGATATAAGTGCCGGAAAGCTTAATAATGCGCGCACTTTAAATGAAAAATTAAACAATAAAATGCACGAAGGTCCTGCTTGTTTTGCCAATGAGGGAACATTTATGGCCTTTACCAGAAATAATTATGAAGGACAAAGTAAAGACGGAAGCATCAAATTACAAATTTTCTTCTCGGAATTTAAAGATGGAAAATGGTCTGAGGCAGTCCCTTTTAAACTAAACAACTCCGAATATTCGGTAGCTCATCCATACATTACTGCCGATGGCCAAACAATGTATTTTGCTAGTGATATGCCTAGTGGTTTTGGTGGTGCCGATTTATACAGAATCAAAAAAGATTCGACTGGCAACTGGGGAAATGCCGAAAACCTGGGAGATAAAATTAATACCGAAGGCAATGAAATGTTTCCATTTTTTCAGGAAAATGCCCAGTTTTTATTCTTCGCCTCTAATGGTCACATGGGTCTTGGTGGACTAGATATCTTTTTAACCGAAGCCAGTGATGATGAATTTGGAAAGGTGCTTAATATTGGTTCGCCGTTAAATACGCATTTTGATGATTTTGCCTTGATTACTGACGACAAAATGAGTAAAGGCTATTTCTCCTCCAACAGAGTTGGTGGTAAAGGCGATGATGACATTTATTCTTTTGAAATATTGATGCCTTTACTGGTTGGTAAAACAATTAAAGGTATTTCTAAAGAAAAAGATGGAAGCATTGTAGCTGGTGCCGTAATAAAAATAATGGATGAGCAAGGGAATGAACTTGCAACTACTACCTCCGATAATAATGGTTCGTTCGAATTGTTGATTGATGCTCAACAAACTCTTGAGTTGGTTGCAAACAAAGAAAAATACATAGAAGCAAAAAACAAAATAAACACTGCGGTTGAAGATGAAGTTATTGTTTCTGATTTGATACTCGAAAAAGACCCTGGTTTCTCGCTTTATTGTTTAGTAACTGATAAAAATACCAAAGCACCCCTGCAAGATGTTAAAATTAAATTGGTTAATACTAAAACCGGATCAGAAGAATTGATTTCTACCTCCAGCAAAGGTGACTTTAGAAAAACCCTTAACGATATTAAAATAAACGACACCATTAACTATAAATTGGTAATGGAAAAAGAGGGTTATTTACCTAAAGACATGAGCTTAAAAAAGCTTATTGATAAAGAAGGTATGTTGTTCATACATAATGAACTGGACATAACGCTGGAGAAAATGTCAGAACTTACTGCGTTTGCAAAATCAATTGACATTAAGCCGATTTATTTCGATTTGGATAAATACAATATCAGAAAGGATGCGAGTATAGAATTGAATAAAATTGTTAAGCTGATGAAAGAATATCCTAAAATGGTTATTGAACTAGGCTCGCATACAGATTGTCGTTCCAGCAAAGCTTATAACAATAAATTATCAAATAACAGAGCAAAAGCATCAGCAGCTTATATTGTTAAAAAAGGAATTTCAAAAAAGAGAATTTACGGCAAAGGATACGGTGAATCTAAACTGGTTAATAACTGCCCTTGCGAAGGAAAAGAAAAATCTGACTGTTCTGATCAGGAGCACCAAAATAATAGAAGAACTGAGTTTGTTATTGTAAATATGTAATGTTTAAAGTATGGGTCTAGACCCATACTTTAGTTCTTTCTTTACAATTGGTGCAAATATCTGTTTCGCTGACCGAGCGAAGCACAGCGGCTCTAAAAACAGTTTGTTTTGGCTTTTCTAAGGGGCTTTAAGCTCCAGTTTTTTTAAATCTTATTGTCTTCATTATTTTAGACCTTGAAAGGTCTTATTTTTATTTAAAAACACACCTCCGATAATAGTACGACCCCTTCGGGGTCGTACTATTATTGTTAATTGTTTTCTATAAACATTCAATCCCTTTGGGATTGAACATCAAAAAAACCAAGATCATACATTGGAAAATCGGTTAAGGCATTTTTGACCATAAGCCCCTTTCGTATAATTTTGCGTGTATTGAGCATTTATAGCTGCTGAGAACACAAATAATATAATGAGTTAATCCTTATAAATTAGGTTTTAAACACGGTAGCTCCCTTTAGCATGGTTATAAAAAATCAGCGTATAGAACAATAGCCTACTATTTGTC
>CANHPJ010000207.1 GCA_947462515.1 Bacteroidota bacterium
CAATTTTATTTTTATTGGTTTTATATCCCTTATAATTAATCGGAGACTTCCAATATTCAACAATGTAACTTGTATTTGTTGGATATTCTTTAATTCCAGCATTATACTGAAGCATAGAATCCCGTTTAGAAACGCTTTCATTTCCAAGATTTAAATCCGTCAACTGAACGTATTTAGAATAAAGCAATTCATCCTTCCTAACAACTATTACCTCTTCCGAATCTTCATTCAACAAATTGGCTGAACCTGTATCAATTTTATTTTTATTATTCTCAACAAAATCAAAATCCCCGGCATTACTACTTTGCTCCTTGGTATTGGCTAAATCCATTTGATTAGACGCAGATTCAGCATCAGGACTCTGAGCTGTTGAATTTGATCTTTTATAATTTTCTTTTTGTGATTTTATATTGTTTTTATCGCTTTCGGATTCAACTGCTTGTTCTTTTTTTGGAGAATTATTGAAAATGTAAATGTTTTTTCCTTCTGAGCCAAAAACAAACCAAACAATTGCACCTCCGGCAATAACTCCTATAAGAATCCCCAAAGAAAAAATCATTAATTTATTACCTAAACCTTTCATATCACTTTTTAAATAAGCAAAACAAATTTAGCGCTATTTAACAAATTTATTAAGGGGAACAAAAAAATAATTTATGTGTTTAAATATTGCTTCAAAATCCAAAAAACAGCAATACTGTTTTTTGATTTTTTGCACATTTCAACTTTTAGTTAAATTAGACTATCGATATAAACAAGTAAAAAAAACCTTAACAATTTTTAACAAAAAAAATACACTATAGAACTAAAAATCAAGTTAAATAACAAAAAAAGGAATACAAATTGATGGTGGGTCAAAAAACAAACAAAACAAATAATCTAGAAAAAATGAAAAAAGTAACAGGAATATTCATCCTGGCATTGCTGGGAGGCTTGGCAGGCAGCCAAATAAATCAGTTTTTTTCAAAAAAACAGGAAACAAAATTCTCAAAGGAAACATTTAACGGGCAGTCGACCTTAACCGGACTTAGTAATTTCAAAGCAGAAAAAGATGTCGATTTTACAGTTGCTGCCGAAATGACAGTTCACGGAGTTGTTCACGTTAAGTCATATACCCAATCAACAAATTACGGAATGGTTGACCCTTTTGAATATTTTTTCAGAGGTGGAAATCCAAATCAGCCACAAACTCAAACTCAAACCGCTTTTGGTTCCGGTGTAATAATCTCCAACGACGGGTATATTGTAACCAACAACCATGTAATTAATCACGCACAGAAAATTGAAGTCACGCTTAATAACAAGGTAACCTATGAAGCAAAACTAATTGGAGCAGATCCAACAACAGACCTGGCTTTATTAAAAATAGATGCCAGTGGATTACCTTTTGTAAGTTTTGGCAACTCCGATCAGGTTAAGGTAGGCGAATGGGTTTTAGCTGTTGGAAATCCTTTTAATTTAGCTTCTACGGTAACGGCAGGAATAGTTAGTGCTAAGGGAAGAAACATCAATATTTTGGAGAGCGATCCTTCGCGCGGATTATTTCCAATAGAATCATTTATACAAACAGACGCAGCGGTAAACCCAGGGAATAGCGGCGGAGCCTTGGTAAACACCAGCGGCCAATTAATTGGGATAAACACCGCAATTGCTTCAAATACAGGTAATTTTACAGGATATTCATTTGCCATTCCTGTAAACATTGTTCAAAAAGTTGCCAATGACTTAAGTGAATTTGGCCAGGTACAAAGAGCGTTTCTTGGAGCCAGTGTAAGAGATATAGACAGCAAGCTGGCAAAAGAAAAAGACATAAAAGAGATAAAGGGTGTTTATGTGGCCGGATTAGTAGAAAATGGATCAGCAGCAGATGCGGGCATTAAAGAGGGAGACATTTTAACCAAGATTGGCGAAATCAATATCAATACTACTCCAGAATTACTGGAACAGGTTGGAAAATATCGTCCGGGAGATAAAATCAACGTCAGCGTTGTTAGAAACAACTCTGAAAAAATTATTTCTGTCATTCTAAAAAACAAAAATGGCTCTACCGACGTTATAAAAAAAGAAGACAGAAACAACACCATTTTAACTACACTTGGTGCCACCTTAGAATCGATCAGCAATGAGGAGAGGAGCATTTTGAGAATCAATGGCGGTGCTAAAGTTACAAACATAAAAACAGGCAAATTGAAAAACTCAGGCATAAAAGAAGGATTCATAATCACCAAAATAGACTCCAAAGAGGTAAACTCACCGGAAGAAGCGATGACTTTATTGGAAAGCAAAAAAGGAGGAGTTTTAATTGAGGGGATATATCCTAATGGCATGAGAGCATATTATGGATTTGGAATATAAACAAAGAACAGACACAGCAATTATCAGATTTGAAAAGTAAAACAGGATCGAAAAAATGGAACTTGTTTTTAAATTCAGAAAGCGGTAACTTTGCGCAAAATTTAGAAAAAGCTAAAAAAAACATTTTTTCAGCCACATATAAATTAAGAGGGAAACTACGATGAGACAGCTTAAAATACAAAAATCAATTACCAACAGAGAAAGCGCCTCGCTTGACAAATACCTGCAGGAAATTGGAAGAGAAGAATTAATTAATGCAGAAGAAGAAGTTATATTAGCTCAACGAATTAAAAAAGGGGATCAAAGGGCGCTCGAAAGGCTAACAAGGGCAAATTTGAGGTTTGTAGTTTCTGTATCAAAACAATATCAAAATCAGGGTTTAAGTTTACCCGACTTAATAAATGAAGGGAATCTGGGTTTAATAAAAGCTGCACAGCGATTTGATGAAACCAGAGGCTTCAAATTTATCTCGTACGCTGTATGGTGGATTCGTCAATCTATTTTACAAGCATTGGCTGAACAATCCAGAATTGTGCGTTTACCCCTGAATCAGGTTGGCTCCCTTAACAAAATAAACAAGGCATACTCCAAACTTGAGCAAGAATTTGAAAGAGAGCCAAGCGCAGAAGAACTATCTGTAATTTTAGACATACCGGAGGATAAAGTTTCGGATACCATGAAAGTTTCAGGCAGACATGTTTCTATGGATGCCCCATTAATTCAAGGTGAAGAAAGCAGCTTGCTTGACGTAATGCCAAATACAGACTCACCAAGGGCGGACTCCACGCTTATGAATGAGTCATTGCAAAGAGAAATAAACCGTTCTTTGTCTACTTTGACAGAAAGAGAGCGAGATGTGGTAAAACTTTTCTTCGGGATAGGAATGAGCCACGAATATACTTTAGAAGAGATAGGGGCAAAATTTGATTTAACTCGAGAAAGGGTTCGTCAAATAAAAGAAAAAGCAATCCGAAGACTCAGACATACTTCAAGAAGCAAATTATTAAAAACGTATTTAGGATAATATTTAAACTTTCAATAAACTAAAACCAAAAAAATGACTCCAGAAGTAATCACAGAAAATGCAGCAAACTCTGCAAAAAGTTATGAAACAGAGCTAAAACAATGGATTGAAGCTGAAAAAGCAGCTATTGAAATGATTAATGTAGTTGGTAAATTATGGTTCGACAAATCAGTAGAACTTGTAATTTTCAGAAATCAGCTAGTTGATAGAAGTGCCAGCGAAATATTAAACTTGCACCAATATGCAAAAAACATTGTTAAACAGCCTATCAACATCAAAGACACGACAGAACTTTGCCTGGAGTTGCAACATCTGGATTTGGCTCCTGCCAGAATTGACATTGGAAAACTAGGTGCAGAATGGCTTAAAGAAGGCAGTTCATTCCCTAGTAAAAAAGACTTTTTAATTAACAAACTTGCCAATTATATCGGGCAAGAAAAAAGCCATATAAAGGCAAAAGATGTTATCCTTTATGGATTTGGCAGAATTGGCCGTTTAGCAGCCAGGGAACTTATAGCACAAGCCGGTAAAGGAGAGCAATTAAGATTAAGAGCAATCGTAACAAGAAGCACTTCTGCTGCTGACATTGTAAAAAGAGCGGATCTTTTGAGAAATGACTCTGTTCATGGTCCTTTCCCAGGAACTATTATTGAAGACCTTGAAAACAATGCATTAATCATCAATGGGCACACAATTAAAATGATAGGTGCCAAAAGCCCAGAAGAAGTTAACTATGAGGCTCATGGAATTTATGATGCGCTTTTGATTGACAACACAGGAGTAGCGAGAGATAGAGAGGGATTAAGCAAACATTTAAACGCAAAAGGAGTATCAAAAGTATTATTAACTGCACCGGGAAAAGGTGATATTCCTAATATAGTTTATGGTGTAAACCAAAACACATTAATAAAATCAGAAACAGTATACTCAGCTGCTTCATGCACCACAAATGCCATTGTACCGGTTCTAAAAGTTATCGAAGATAAATTAGGAATTGAAAGAGGACATATTGAAACTATTCACTCTTATACCAATGACCAAAATCTTTTGGATAATTACCACGATAAATAC
>CANHPJ010000208.1 GCA_947462515.1 Bacteroidota bacterium
AAATCATCTAAAAATGGAACATATAGAATCTTGTTAAATTCAGAAAAATTGATTTTGAAGTCCGGAAATTGATAATTAAACAAAACAGCAGAAAAACCCAGCAGTTCCTTTACACCTGTTTTTCCCATACGCTTGCCATCCCAAACTTCTTTTCGAGGATCTTTGTCTTGAATAAAAACAAACTCATTGTCTATGAGACTATCAAAATCTTGAACCTCCTTAAAAACTAACAATAACGAATTGGGCTCATTTAATCCGGTAAGATATTGAAAGTTAGGATCCTGGTGAAAATCAAAATTTATATCATTTGATCTGTTTCTAACTGGATTTGAGAAAAAAACAGCCACAGAACTATCAGGCATGATTGCTCGAAGTGCGTCTCTTCTGTTCCTATGGAATTCTTTTGAGAGTAAATCCTCGTCGTATTGCTTTTTTACAACCGGGGATATTGTATTTTTTTGCTCATCTTCGGCTTGTCCATTTACAAAAAAAGGAAACAAGAATAGACATAAAACTATTTTGAAAAAAGCTTTTTTCATAAGCAAGGAGAGTTAAAAATCAAACTAATTTCATTAATTAAGCAGAAAAATAAACAAAAAAAAACGTCACTTCTTTCGAAGCAACGTTTTTTTTTTAACTTAATAAGTTAAATTATTTAATAATACCATTTTCCCAAGCTTGTTTTAAACAAGCGGTGATACCTTTTTTGTTGATTGTTCTTAAAGCAGAAGTTGAAACTTTCAAAACAATCCATTCTCCTGTTTCAGGTATAAAGAATTTCTTTTTAAACAAATTCGGATTAAATTTTCTCAAAGTTTTAACGTTTGAGTGAGATACTTTATGACCTACTATTGCTTTTTTGCCTGTTAATTCACAAATTTTCGACATGACTATAAATTATATTAAAATATGATTCTACCTGAAAAAGAGTGCAAATAAAGTTAAAATTATTGACTAAATCAAGTTTTGACTTATTATTTTTCACAAACTCTCAAAATTTCTTTTCGCAACATGTTTAAAGCAGTAATGGAGGCTTTTAGAATGTTTCGCTCTCTATTTTCACCAAAAAAATACTTGTGAGATGACACTTCGCCATCAGGTGCAATCACAGCAATCCACACTAATCCAACAGGTTGTTCTTCCGTTCCTCCTGCCGGCCCCGCAATACCGGTAGTAGCAATAGAAAAATCGGTATTATATTTTATTTTTATACCAAGAGCCATTTGCCGGGCTATTTCACTGCTATAAACTCCAAAACTTTCTATATCTGAAGCGGATACACCCAACTCGGCAATTTTAATTTCGTCACTGTATGAAATAATTCCCCCTTTATAATATGCTGAACTTCCCGACACAGATGTAATTAAATGAGACAAAAAACCACCGGTACAGCTTTCTGCCAGAGAAAGCGAAAAATTATGTCTTGTTAATAAATCACCTATTATACCCTGCAAAGTATCGTCTTCAAACCCAAAGATAAAATCAGGAATCAAACTCATCAGCTTTTGCACTTGAGCGTCAATCTCATTGATCAATAAATCATTGTGTTCACCATATGCTGACAGCCTTAAACGAACCATCCCAGGCGAAGGCAAGTAAGCCAATTTCACAAAATCAGGAAGAGTATCCTCCCACGCTTCAATTAATTCGGCAAGTGCAGACTCTCCAATGCCCTGTGTCAAGATAGTTTTGTGAACAATGGACGGTGTTTTAAAAAAGGCTTTTATTTTGGGAATCACTTGGGCATCCATCATGTTTTTCATTTCGAAAGGAACCCCGGGCATTGACACAAAAACTTTCCCGTTTTTCTCAAACCACATGCCTGGAGCTGTACCTATAGCATTCTCTATTGGAGTGCAACTATCCGGCAACTCGGCTTGCTTTCGGTTAATTGAGCTTACACCTACTTTCCTGCTTGAGAAAAGCCTTTCTACCATTAAATATGCTTGCTGATTAAATACTAGGGAGGCATTAAAATATTCGCACAAGACAAATTTGGTGATATCATCTTTTGTTGGACCTAATCCTCCGGTAATCAATATTAAATCAGCTCTTTTTTCTGCTTCTGCTAATGACTGTAATATATGAGCCTTATTATCTTGGGCAGAGGTAATCTGAACAACCTTTATACCAATCAAATTAAGCTGCTGGGCTATCCATGCAGAATTGGTATCTATAACTTGACCAATCAAAATTTCATCTCCAATTGTTATAATTTCTGCTTTCATAAAAAAAAATTAAACAACAGCCAAACAGCAATATCTGAACTGTAATATTTAAACAAATACTTATACCCGATAAAAATAAAAAAACATTCTTAAATTTGATACATTAACAATTTAACATTTCTATTTTCATCACTCATTCAAATCTAATGAAAAAACCTATCATCGCATTCGGAATATTAACGGCAATGTCATATTCAGCATTCGCACAGTTAAACCTCAACAACTCGATAAACAAGATTTCAAAAGAAGTTAAATCAAGTACAAAAGGAAATGGAAAAACCGCCCTTTCAAATGACGAAGTAGTAAAAGGCTTAAAGGAAGCGCTTGAAATCGGCAGTAAAAACTCCAGTTCACTGGCTTCAAAGACAGATGGCTTTAACAAAAACGCAGCTATTAAAATTCCATTTCCTCCCGAGGCGATAAAAGTAAAAAACACTATGGAGTCGATGGGCATGAAAGGCCAGGTCGACAAATTTGTGGTTACATTAAACCGAGCAGCAGAAGAAGCTGCAAAAGATGCTGCTCCAGTATTTATTTCTGCAGTAAAAGAAATGTCTGTTAGTGATGGTTTTACAATTCTAAAAGGGGCGGACAATGCTGCCACCAATTACCTTAAAGACAAAACATCCACTCAATTAAAAGAAAAATTCAACCCAATAATAAAACAAGCACTTCAAAAAGTACAAATAACTAGTTATTGGAACCCCATTATCAATAAATACAATCAACTTCCGGGAGTGGAAAAACAGAACCCAAACTTGGACGACTATGTGACAACCAAAGCTATGGAAGGTTTATTTAAACTGCTTGCAGATGAGGAGTTTAAAATAAGAAAAAACCCTACTGCGCAGGTTACTGATTTATTAAAAAAAGTATTTGGAGGCAACTAAAATCCTTTTGACAAAAAAAATCCCGGCAAAACCGGGATTTTTTTTTGTATATCTCATCTTGACAAAAATGACTTAAAAACATCAAGTTGTTTTTGGACGAGTAATTTCTAATTGAGCAGCCTTAATTATTCGATATTATATTCATCTCCTTAATTAAGTTAGTTGCTCCGGCATATTTATCAATAATGAATAGCACGTAGCGCATATCCACAGATATTGTTCTTTGTAAATTAGGCTCAAAAGCAACGTCTCCACTCATGGCCTCCCAGTTTCCATCAAAGGCACACCCAATTAAATGACCTTCAGCATTAATTACAGGACTCCCTGAATTTCCTCCGGTAATATCATTATTGGATATAAAACAAACCACTAAATCTCCATTTTTATCGGCATATTGTCCAAAATCTTTTTTATTGTACAAATCCTTTAATTTGGCAGGAACGATAAACTCGTCATTTTTTGGATCTTCTTTTTGCATTACCCCGTCAATAGTGGTAAAGTAATCGTATTTAACAGCATCTCTAGGAATATAATCTCCTACCTTGCCGTAAGTAAAACGCATGGTTGAATTTGCATTGGGATAGAATTTTTTATCGGCCAACATCTTTCTGGTACCATCAACAAAAAGACGATTTCCTTTCTCTAACTTTTCATTTAAAGAAATGATAACAGGACGTATATCTTTCTCGAATTTTGCAACATTTTCGGTAGCAAATAAAAATGCCATATCCTTTTTGAAAACCTTTAAATTAGGTTCACTCAACATTTTTTCAACCTTAGCTTTATCAGCAAATATGGAGTTTTCAAAAAGCTCTTCGGTAAACTTAACAAAGTCACCTTTGAATTTGCTTTCAATAACTTTGAAAGTTTCAGCCTGTTGATCTTTTGGAACAGCCTTTGAATACATTTCCAATAAGGCAGCAGTAATTTTTTTATCTGTTGAAACATTATAATCCTTGAAAAACGTTTCTGATGAAGCTTTCAATGCATCAATTATTTTCTTCTTGGTTAACTCATCCGCTTTTGGATCCATTAATAATTTTTGCAGCGGAACAAAACGGTTAGAAAAGTTTAATATTTCGCAACCCATAATGGCCTCACCAAAATAAGCTTGAGCAATTATTATTTTATCATATAATTGATATGCTTCATTTATATTTTTAATTGCTTGACCATATTTTTTTGTAAGCTCACTATCCTTTGATATCCAGGTTTGAAAATCATCTTCTGTTTTTTTCTTTTTATCATATACAGATAATGCTTTTAATCCTTTTATCTCACCTTGCCATTTTTTATGATAATTACT
>CANHPJ010000209.1 GCA_947462515.1 Bacteroidota bacterium
ATAGAAAAGAAGAAGTTACCTTCATTAGCAGCGTTCTCATCGCTATCTGAGCCGTGAACGGCATTAGCAGCAATTGATTCAGCAAATAATTTACGTATAGTTCCAGGAGCAGCCTCAGCTGGGTTAGTTGCGCCGATTAAAGTTCTGAAGTCGGCTACTGCATTTTCTTTTTCTAAGATAACAGCTACAATAGGTCCGTTAGACATATATTCAACTAGTTCGCCGTAGAAACCTCTTTCTTTATGAACTTCATAAAATTTTCCTGCGGTTTCTTTGGTCAATTTAGTGTATTTCATTGCTACAATTCTAAAACCAGCTTCGTTGATTTTAGCTAAAATAGGTCCGATGAAGTTTTTTTCAACTGCATCTGGTTTGATCATGGTAAAAGTTCTGTTTGTTGCCATTTTTTATTTTGATTAGAAAATTATACAATTTTTTTAAAGCCTTTTTTTAATACTTATTCCATATTTGGTAATATAAACTCGTCTTAAATAAAGGCTTAAAACATAAAATTAAGACCGCGAAAATATAAAAAATTAAAAACAAATAACTATACAAACAGCTTTTTAATTATTACTTTTGTAATCTCAATCAATAAATAACACCTTGGAACTACAAGTTTTACAGCAATTAAAGCAAGATTTAAGCGAGCCAAAAAATATTGTCATAACTACTCATAAAAATCCTGATGGTGATGCAATGGGCTCTTCTTTAGGTTTGTATAATTATTTAACCCTGCTAAGGCATAAGGTTACCGTGATCACTCCAAATGAATACCCCTCTTTTTTAAACTGGTTGTCGGGTAATAATAAAGTTGTTGTTTTTGAAAATAAACGAAAAAAATCAGAAGAGCTCGTAGCTTCAGCCGATATCATATTTTGTTTGGATTTTAATTCTTTGAAACGTATTGAAGAATTGGGTGATTTGGTTAGGGATTCAAAAGCATTTAAAATAGTCATAGATCATCATCAAGAGCCCGAAAAGTTTGCTGATATTCTCTATTCAAAGCCTCACGAGAGTTCTACTTGCCAGATGGTTTTTGATTTCATAGAGTTGCTTGGAGATAAAAACAAGATAAACAGTTCCATTGCCAATTGTTTGTACACAGGCATAATGACTGATACCGGTTCATTCCGCTTCCCATCAACTACATCTAAAACGCATCATACCATAGCTGAATTAATAGAAGCAGGTGCAGAAAATGCTGCTATTTACGATTACGTGAACGATAATAATACAGAGAGCAAATTAAGATTATTAGGATATTGTCTTTCGGAAAAGCTAAAGATTTTTGAGGAGTATGACACTGCTTTTTTCGCATTAAGTAAAGAAGAATTGGCTCGTTTTAACTATAGAAATGGCGATACAGAGGGTGTAGTTAATTTTGCCTTGTCTATTTCCGGGATTAAGTTTGCGGCTTTCTTTAGTGAAAAGGAGGATCGGATAAGGATATCGTTTCGTTCAAAAGGAAATTTTCAGGTGAATGAGTTCTCGAAGAAACATTTTAGTGGTGGGGGACATCATAATGCTGCTGGCGGAATGTCGGAAGTGTCATTGGATGAAACAATTTCAAATTTTATATCCTTACTTCCTCAATATAAGGATCTTATACTAAATTCGAAGTAGTCACGTTGATTTTTTTTAATGATATTTACCTTCAGGAACAATAACAAAATGCATATATTTTTCAATGTCATTTTTCTTTTTACCTCTCTCAGTTTACTTATAAATTGCAGTGGTCCCGACTCCGGTAAACCTCATCAACAGCTTTCAAGAGAACAATTGGCAGAGCCCTTAATAAATGCCAATAAAAAGGTAGTTAGAAATGAAAGTATCTTGATAAACAGTTATATAGAACGCCATCAGTTAAAAATGACTGAAACAGGAACAGGCTTGCGCTATATGATATATAGCAAAGGTGATGGTGCAAAGGCAGAGCAGGGTAAGCTAGCGACAATAAAATTTAAAATATTTCTTCTCGATGGAACATTGGTATACTCAAGTGATGCCAAAGGATCTGAAGATTTTTTGATAGGCCAGGATCAAAAAGAAAGTGGTTTGCATGAGGGGATCCAATATATGCACGTTGGCGACAAGGCTAAAATGATACTTCCGCCACACCTGGCACACGGTCTGTTGGGCGATGAGAATAAAATTCCAAGTAGGGCGGTAATTATCTATGATGTTGAATTATTAAGCCTGAGGTAGTGATGAGGCATAGACTTCTTTTTTCAATATTTTTGTCAGTAATACTAATCGTATCAGGTTGCCGACCAGAATCAAAATATCCAGGCTTTTCTTCCACATATTCGGGCATTTCATACAAGCTGCTTACCATAGGCGATGGGGAGTATTATCCGGAACAAAATGATTATGTTTTTGTTAATTGTGTGTTTAAGGACTCAAAAGGAAAAGAGTTGAATGATGACCTATTAAATGAAATATCGGGGTTTAAAACATTTCAATTGAAAAATGATGTAGACAATGCAAGTATTGAAGAAGCCATTAGCCTGTTGAATGCCGGAGACAGCGCCAAGTTTATGATTCCTGTTGGAAACTTGATTTCTTCTGCAAAAGATATTTCTGAATTGAAAAGTCAAGCAACCTCTAAATTGAAAAACGAGGATATAACGGTAGAGCTAAAACTTATTGAAGTATACAAGGAAGAAGAATACACCAAAAAGCTAGAGGAGTTTGAAGCATGGAGTAAAAATGATAATTATGAATCCAAGCAATTGCAAGCCTATTTTAAATCCAATGGCATAAAGGAGAGGCCAACAAAAGAGGGCATGTATTATATACCTATTGTAGAGGGAAAAGGTAATTTGGCAACAAGAGGTCATTCTGTTTTGGTGCATTATGTGGGTAGTTTTATGGATGGAAGAGAATTTGATAATACTTATAAAAGAAAGCAGCCACTTGATTTTGTGCTTGGACAAACTGATCAGGTTATAAAAGGAATGGAAATAGGAATTTCTAAAATGAAAAGAGGTGGAAAAGCAAAATTTATTTTACCTTCGCACCTCGCATTTGGGAAAAATGGTTCTTCCAATGGGAAAATACCACCAAAAACAACGGTTATATTTGAAGTAGAATTACTATTAGTTAATTAAAAATCAATAATTTATAAAATGAAAATCGCTAAATTTTTGCCATTATTGTTGGCTCCACTTGTTATCGTTTCATGTAAAGATAAATCGGAATTTGAAACTACAGAAAATGGATTGCAATATAAATTTTATCATGAAACTGAAGGTGCAGTAAAGGTTAAGGATGGTGATTTTATTACTTTTGAATTGGTTTCTAAAACGGATAAGGATTCAGTTTTGATTAGCACAACTGAAATAGGTCAGCCGGTGATGATTAAATTGGCTGAATCGAAATATAAAGGGGATTTGATGGAAGGACTTAAATTAATGGGCGTGGGCGATAGTGCCACCTTCTTAATTAATGCCGATTCATTTTATGTTCATTACGAGCAGCAGCCACGACCTGCTTTCATTGCTGCAGGATCAAATCTTAAATTTGAGGTGGTTCTTAAAAAAATACAGTCGGAGGCTGAGCTAAAAGCAGAGCGAAATGCTCAGGCTCAAAAAATGAAAGCAATGGAAACCGAAAGTCTTCAATTATATTTAGCTGCTAATAATGTAAAGGTTGCTCCAACTTCAAGCGGCCTGTATTTTGTTGAAACCAAAAAAGGTAAGGGCAAAAAGGCAGAATCAGGAAAAGAAGTGAAAGTGCATTATACAGGAATGTTGTTGGACGGAAATGTATTTGATTCTTCCGTTGACAGAGGTGCACCATTTACATTTAAATTGGGTGAAGGACAAGTTATTGAGGGTTGGGACGAAGGAATTGCGATGATGACGGTTGGTTCAAAAGCAACATTGATTATCCCGTCTTCTATAGCATACAAAGAAAGAGGCGCAGGGGGAGTTATTCCACCATTTGCCAGTTTGATTTTTAACGTAGAATTATTGGAAGTTAAATAGTTCCTTAATAAACTAAAATGAAAAAAATTATCATTGTTTTAAGTGTTTCAATTGCATTTGGTATTTCAAGTGTTAACGCACAATCATCTAAAAAAGAGGAGAAAAAAAAGATGTCGCTATTAAATAAAGAATTCACTACTTCATCGGGATTGAAATATGTTATTACCCAAGAAGGTAATGGTCAGCGCGCCCTTGCTGGCGATAATGTTATTGTACATTATACCGGAAAATTGACCAATGATACCATTTTTGATAGTTCGGTGAAACGTAACCAACCGTTTAAATTTAAATTAGGTGTTGGACAGGTTATTGCAGGTTGGGATGAGGGTATTGCTTTATTGAATGTTGGAGATAAAGCAGTTTTAACCATTCCGGCTAATTTAGGTTATGGCTCCAGGGATATGGGAAGTATTCCGGCTAA
>CANHPJ010000210.1 GCA_947462515.1 Bacteroidota bacterium
CCATGCAGAAGAGCTTGGTTATCAGACTTCTGATCTGGTGATGAATGAAAAAGAAAAAGAGCTCATCAAGTTTTTATACGAATATCCAAATGTAATTCAGGAAGCCGGAAACAATTATAGTCCTGCTCTTGTTGCAAATTATGCATACGAATTAACCAAACTCTTTAATCAGTTTTATCATGATGTGCCGGTTTTAAAAGAGGAAAATGAAGACATAAGGAGGTTTAGAGTTGAACTTTCTGCTCAGACCGGTAAGGTAATAAAATCATCGATGAGATTATTGGGTATTGAAGTGCCGGAGAGAATGTAATTGCAATTTACAATTCAAATTGCTCTTGATCCCTGATTAACGGCATTTAAAGTTGGATGTGAGAGCCTAAGAAAAATCAATAATTTATACTATTTTTGTTAAATTAAGCTGTTTTTCAACTCAAGAGAGAATCCTGTTTAAGAAGCAGAAAGTATAAAATGAACGCATAACTTAAATTATTATGTTCGAAAATTTATCAGATAAGTTAGACAGAGCCTTTAAATTATTAAAAGGTCAAGGTAGAATTACCGAAATTAACGTTGCCGAAACCATTAAGGAAATTAGGAGAGCATTGCTTGATGCTGACGTTAACTATAAAATTGCAAAGCAATTTACCGATACCGTTAAGGAAAAGGCCTTGGGAGAAAATGTTTTATCTTCCATCTCACCGGGTCAATTATTAATAAAAATTACCAAGGATGAGCTTACCAGGTTAATGGGAGGCGAAAAATCAGATATCAACATAACAGGTTCACCAGCAGTTATTTTAATGTCGGGTTTACAGGGTTCGGGTAAGACCACTTTCTCCGGTAAACTGGCTAATTTTCTTAAAACAAAAAAAGGAAAAAATCCTTTACTTGTAGCTTGTGACGTTTACCGTCCTGCGGCCATTAATCAATTGCATGTGCTTGGAGAGCAGATTGGTGTGGAAGTGTTTTCTGATAGGGACAGTAAAGATCCGGTTGATATTGCCCAAAAAGCAATTGCTTATGCAAAAGCTAATGGTAAGAACCTAGTGATAATAGATACCGCCGGTCGATTGGCTGTTGACGAAGAGATGATGAAGGAGATTGAGCGGGTTAAAAAAGCAATAAATCCTTCCGAGACCTTGTTTGTGGTTGACTCCATGACCGGTCAGGATGCAGTAAATACCGCCAAGGCTTTTAATGATCGTTTAAGTTTTGATGGTGTCATTCTTACCAAATTAGATGGTGATACACGAGGCGGAGCGGCACTCTCTATTCGTTCAGTTGTTGAGAAACCTATTAAGTTTGTTGGTACAGGCGAAAAAATGGAAGCCTTGGATATATTTTATCCTGAGCGTATGGCCGACAGGATTTTAGGAATGGGTGACATTGTTTCCTTGGTGGAAAGAGCACAGGAGCAATTTGATGAGGAACAGGCTAAAATCTTAAACAAAAGAATTGCCAAGAATCAATTTAATTTTAATGATTTCCTATCTCAAATACAGCAGATAAAAAAGATGGGTAACATTAAAGATTTGGCTTCAATGATTCCGGGACTTGGAAAGGCGGTTAAGGATATGGATATAAATGATGATGCCTTTAAAAATATAGAGGCCATTATTCATTCCATGACACCAGGTGAAAGAGATACTCCGGATATCATAAACGGAAACAGAAGAAAAAGGATATCTAAAGGAAGTGGTACTGATATTCAAGAGGTTAACAAATTGATTAAGCAGTTTGAAGACACACGTAAAATCATGAGAATGATGAACGACAAATCGAAGATGGCTCAATTAATGAAAAGCATGCCCTTCGGGAAATAAAAATCAGCTTATATTTCAGATATCTGCCAAAGAATAAATTACACAATGAATATTATAGACGGTAAAAAGGTTTCTTCGTTTTTAAAGGAAAAAATTTCAATAGAGGTTAATCAGCGTAAAAATGAAGGAAAGAAAATACCTCATTTAGCTGCTATTTTAGTTGGAAATGATGGAGGAAGTGAAACTTACGTTGCTGCTAAAGTAAAAGCTTGTGCCGAAGTGGGTTTTGATTCTACTTTGATAAGATTGCCTGAATCAATATCAGAGAAAGAATTACTGCTTAAAATTAATGAGCTGAACAACAATGCCGAGATAGATGGATTTATTGTTCAGCTGCCCCTACCCAAACATATTTCTGAACAAAAGGTAATAGAAAGTATATTACCGGAAAAAGATGTTGATGGTTTTCATCCAACAAATGTTGGCAGAATGGCTCTTAATTTACCCACATACCTTCCTGCCACCCCTTTTGGCATTGTTAAGTTATTGGAGGAATATAAAATAGAAACCTCCGGCAAGCATTGTGTCGTTATTGGTAGAAGTCATATAGTGGGGTCACCTATAAGCATTTTACTTGCAAGAGCCTCATATCCGGGTAATTGCACTGTTACCTTATGCCATAGCAAAACTAAAGACTTGAAAGAGTTTACAACAAAAGCCGATATTATCATTTCTGCTATAGGAAAACCTCATTTTATTACCGCCGACATGATTAAGCAAGGAGCTGTGGTGATAGATGTTGGAATTACCAGAGTTTCGAGCACAGAAACTAAAAGTGGGTTTAAATTAGCCGGAGATGTAAAATATGATGAAGTAGCCCCAAAATGTTCCTTTATTACCCCTGTTCCGGGAGGTGTAGGGCCAATGACAATCGCTTCATTGCTTCAAAACACTTTGTTAGCAGCTAAGGAAAGTATTTATAAAAAGAATTCAAAAGTAATCTGTGCGTAAAGAAAACCAATCTTCAGCCCCTGTTTCCGATAAAAATGGGATAATGTTACCTCTCATGGAGGAGTTTTATACCATTCAAGGCGAGGGTTTTAATACCGGTAAGCCAGCTTATTTTATTCGCATTGGCGGCTGCGACGTAGGTTGTCATTGGTGCGATGTTAAGGAAAGCTGGGATGCAGGCTTGCACGCTTTGACTCATGCAGACTTAATAGTGGAGAACGCTTCAAAATTTCCAGCCAAAGCTGTTGTTGTAACAGGCGGTGAACCCAGTATGTACCAACTGGATTATCTGACATCCCAATTTAAAAAAAATAACATAGTTACTTATGTTGAAACCTCAGGTGCTTACCCACTAAGCGGACAATGGGACTGGATTTGTCTTTCTCCAAAGAAGACTATGGAGCCCTTGCCTGAAATTTTTCAGAGGGCTGATGAAATTAAGGTGATCATATACAATAAGCATGATTTTATCTGGGCAGAGCAAAATGCCTCCAAAGTATCCCCATCCTGCAAATTGTATCTTCAACCGGAATGGAGCCGTTCTTCAGAAATGATGCCACAAATAATTGATTATGTGATGCAAAATCCTAAATGGAATATATCCCTGCAGACACATAAGTTTATGAATATCCCATAATTATTACCCACTAATATACTGCCACAAATTCAGTGGCTTTCATTTGAGATTTTATAATTAAGAATTTAACTTCTTTATATTTTTATTCAACCATTCAAGAACATCGAAAATGGAAAAAAATACCACATTTACTTTTGAGGCTCCCAAGGCAAAAAGAATACCAAAAGAACTTAGTATTCACGGGCATAGCAGAATAGATAATTATCATTGGATCAACGATAAAGAAAATGCTGAGGTAATAAAGTACTTGAATGACGAAAATGACTATTGCGATAAAATGATGTCTGGCACCAAGCCTCTCCAACAAAAATTATTCAAAGAGATTAAAGCCAGAATAAAAGAAACAGATATGTCGGTTCCTTATTTCATTAATGGATACTGGTATTATAATCGTTTTGAGCAGGATGCAGAATATCCAATTTTATGCAGAAAAAAAAGTTCTCTCGATTTTATTGAAGAAATTACCCTTGATGTAAACGAGTTAGCCAAGGGCTACGATTATTGTCAAGTTTCAGATTTTGAAATAAGTGCTGATAATAGGATTATGGCTTTCGCTTTGGATTTAATAGGCCGAAGACAATATACCATACATTTTAAGGATTTGATAACAGGTGAAATTTTAACTGATAAAATTGAAAACACCAATGGATCAATGGCTTGGGCAAATGATAATAAAAGTTTGTTTTATGCTGTTAACGACTCACAAACCTTAAGGTCATATAAAATACTAAAGCACCAATTGAATCAAGACGGCGACGAGCTTATATTTCATGAAAAAGATGAAACATTTACGGTAGAGATTCATAAAAATAAATCGCGTAAACTTCTTGTGATTTCCTCCAATAGCACGGTGTCGACCGAAGAAAGAATTTTGGATGCAAACAAACCGGAAGGAGTTTTTTCCATTGTACAGCAAAGGGAGCGAGATTTGGAATATACTTCGGAGGA
>CANHPJ010000211.1 GCA_947462515.1 Bacteroidota bacterium
GGGAAAGGAAAAAATGTTTTGTCATTGAATTTTGATTCCAGCATAACATTGCTAAATCGTATTCCATCAGACAAGATTAATTTAGGGGTAATTTCCCAGGTATGCGAAAGATACATAGCCTGTGTCTGCTTAGTTGATCCCCCATCAGGATCTCTTGTATCTAAAGGTGATAATGTTCCTGTTACAATATCTTCGGATTGAGCCTTTGAGTCAATCTGATTAAAGGTAGCTTCAATTCCATATCTTATTTCATGCTCTTCTATATTCTTGTTAAAGTCGGCATTTAAGGTATAAACATCAACGTGCTCATTTCTGTGATTCAATGCCGTTTTACCAAACTTCCTATCATTTCTGCTTTCCTCAATATTTTGATAGGCAGCGATGATTCTGGCATTGTTATACAAGGCATTATTGGAATTTAAATTAAGCGTATAGGAGCCGAAGATTCGTTTTTGAGGACCATAATACCATTGCGCATTTTTAAACTTACCGGCAGACATATCCGTCAATCTATCATATCGATTAATATCGGTTGAGTTGGAATATTGAAAATTGATTATGTGGCTTATCTTTTGGTTCTGCTGAATAAATATTTTTTCTAGGAAATCATATTGCTTATAGCCACTTAACTTTTGAATGTTGGCATTGCTGTTTGCTAGCATAGAATCTTTTCCATTAATTCTATCGGCATAATAAAGCCTTTTCCCAAAATCACCGTAGAAAGGATTTCTAATAGCACCTTGGCGGAGATCTCCAAAATCAGAATAAGTAGCACTGGTTAAAAAAGCAATTTTATTTAAGCCTATGTTAAAGTCAACATGGCCTGTTTTTTCATTCATAGCCGTTGAGTAGCGCGTAAAGGCATTTGTTTTTACATTTACTTTTGCTGAACTATCTGCTAGCAATGGCTTTTTAGTATGAAAATGCATCACTCCACCCAAAGCATCGCTACCATAAATAACCGAACCAGGTCCAAAAACAATTTCAGCCCTTTCAAGCATAGAATTATCGAGTGTAAGAATGTTTTGCAGGTGACCGCCTCGATAAATGGCATTATTTAACCGAACACCATCAACCACCATCAATACTTTATTGGCTTCGAATCCTCTTATTATTGGACTGCCGCCTCCCAATTGACTCTTTTGAACCAACACATTGCCGGATTGCTGCATTACCTCTGCTGTTGATGACTGATTTAAAAAAGCCAGCTCTTTTGCTGACAAAACTTGTATTTGTTGAGGCACGTCGACTTTTTTCTCTTCAAATTTATTGGCGGAAATAACCACCTCATCAATGTCATAAACCTTCTCCGACAATTTAACTTTAAAGGTCATAGCCTCTAACTGCGAATAAGTCAATTTTAAAGAGAGATATCCAGTATGAGTAATGTAAATAATTGATTCATTTTTTAAGGCCGCAACATCTGCTTCCCCTTTTAGATTCGACATTAAAACAATGGATTTTGAATCATTGTAAATTATGGCATGCGCTATTGGAGTCAAAGTAGTTTTATCTACAACATTTATGGTTTGGGAAACACCAATTAATGGAAACAAAACAAATAAGAAAATATATATTTTTTTCATTTTGAGAAATATTAAACTTAGCACATAATTATGCAATCCACTTTTGCTTTAGTGAAAAAAGAAATTAACCGAATTTTAAAGCAAGATAAAAAAACAGCACATCAACCAATTAAACTGCTGCAGCTATTGGGAGAATGCTTAAATTAAAAAACTACATGAGTTGCGGTGGAGGGCAAAAACTTTCTAAAAAGTGAGCAAAACAGGTTTCAGAAACAGTCGGGTATTTAATTACTTTATAGCTGATTATCACTTCTGATTTGAGAGGCAAATCGTATAAATCAATAGCCTTTTTTTCAGTTTTGGTTTTACTGTTTTTATTTTTTGAGTGGGTAGCGATATGCTTTTCTATGTGCTCATCCAAATTTGCAAAGAGGACTTTCTCTTGTTTATCATTTATGCAATACAAAACAATTCGGCCATTATTATTTTCACGTCTCACAATATCATACATATTGCCATTTAACCGAAACTCTTTTTCTGGTTTTACCCAAGTGGCATTTTCCGGCAAATCTTTTCCATTTATTACTTTAAACCGATACAGTTCGTCAGATGGCACCGTATTTTTGAGTGCTTTTTTTATTTCCTTTTTCACCTGAGAATATATTTGGTTTTGCTTTATTTTAAAAGCAATCCAAAACCCAAAAGCATTGAATAAAAAGATAAGTAATAAAAATATGACAAGAGATTTTTTCAATCGAAGAAAATATACTTCAAATTTAGATAAAGGAGACTTAAAAACAAATCTGCCACCAATAACAATTATTATTTTAAAATAAACAGGAATTATACAGAATCACTACAAAGCAATCTGATACTGCAATACAAGCATTCCTTTCCTTAAATTTGACACATAATCGCCATCCGTATTTTGGGTAAATACAGGACGGCTTTGGTAGTTCAAGGATAATTTAGACCTACTTCCATCTATTAACCAGTTTAATCCAGCTTCATACATTAACATTGGATCTTTTAGCATTTGAAATTTAGAATATTGTGCTGCAGCAAAAGGCTGTAGGGTACCTCTATCGCCTAGCAAATCTTTCTTAAACAAATACCCAGCTTGAACATAAAAGGTGTTTCCTGTGCCAACAATTGGAAAAGCACTTCCAGTACCATTAAAACTAGCATTAGCATTGGTTCCATTGGCAGGATTCATAACCCCTAAATTACGAACATAATTTTTTCCAAAATTAGTGCTGCTTGCACAGGCATATAGGGTAAGTGCATTTCCTTTTTCGCTGTTAAGTGGTGTATCATAAAAAACATCCACGGCAAACAAGTCCATATTAGATCTTAAGGTATCCTTTGCATCATCAGACAAATGCCACATGGCTTTTGATTGGGTAATGAAACCAGCCCCAATATTAAACACGCGTTTTTTACCCAAATAAGTTCCTGTTGTATAAGGTGTTAAATTTGTTTCTTTGTCTAAAAACTGCCACATAAAATATCCCTGAAACTGGGCTTTACCAGGCTCTGAAGAAAACAAGGAATTTTTACTGATAGATAAAGTTTGAACCGTGGAATTTTGAAGCGACATGGGGTCAGAAATTGCTACTCGGTAGTCTAATTTACCTAATTTACCTTTGGCATAAATACTTAGCTTCCTTAAAAACTGATCACTCACATCATTGGTTGCCTGCTGATAAATGGGAGCATCCATGGTAAGAATAGTACCAACAGATGGCGAAGCATATCTAGAAAGTCCGCTCCAGCCTGTTAAGCCACCTCCTATTGAAAAATAATCTTTTGCAACTGCATATTCCGTTATACCATCTAAAAAATACAAACCTTGTTTTCGGGCGGCATTATATGATAAATTATTTTGACCAAATTGAGTATAAAAAAACACCCTATCGGATAGCTGTCCAAACAGTTGAATCCTGGTTCTTCTTAAACCTATATCATAGGTATTTAACTTAGATGTTCCAAAAACGGTGGTACCTGGATTACTTTCGTTATAACGCAGCCATACCTGATTTAAAAAGGTAAGCTTAACATAATGAGTACCCTCCTCGTTAAATTTCAATTTGAATTCTTTACTTTCGGCGTAAGGAATATTTTTGGTTTGGGCACTTGAAGAGACAACCAAATAAAACATAAAAATGCATAACAAAACAGGTCGCTCAAAAACGATTTTATTTTTCACGGCAAAAAACAGAAGTTAAGTTAAAGAGTATAAATCAGAAAAAATATTATGGCTATGTTATTTAAATTTTGTTCTGGTTGCGTATTTATACTTTGAAAGTGATTTATGATCTTCCAGACCTTTTATTTCAAACACTCCTCCTGCACGCTCGTATCCAACTGCCAGGGCATGGAGGTTTTCCATAACGGTGTGATCAACCATTTTGGAATTATAAAAATCAATTGTAATTTTTTTACCCGTCGGAATTGATTCTAGTATTTTTTTAAATTTTAAATAATTACTGAACACTAAAACATCACTAACCTTGATAAAATAATTATCATCCTGATTGTTTTCTAATTTAAAATTGATTTTAAAAAAACTCCCTAATGGCACTCCTTCTATTGCATGTATAATAAACTTAAGCAAAATACCTGCCGATACACCAATCAATATATCAGTAGCAAGGGTCACAATAATAGTAAAGACAAATATAATAAACTGTTCTTTACCGGTATTCCATACATAAATAAATTCTTTAGGAGATCCAAGTCTATAACCTACAGAAATTAATATTGCAGCTAATGCAGCATTTGGTATCATATTGATAAGAGAAAGAGCCAATAAAACAAAA
>CANHPJ010000212.1 GCA_947462515.1 Bacteroidota bacterium
CCTTGTTTTGCTAAATATTGATGCCATAAGAAATTGGCTCCTTCCCATCTATTGTTTACAGTTTGAGCTCCAGGACCGCCATATACAGTCATAAACACCGGGTAAGTTTTACTCGCTGAAAAGTTCGTGGGTTTTAACATCCATCCATTTAATAAAACGTTTTCCGATGTTTTAAACTGAAAAAATTCTTTTTTGCTTAATTGATAATTCCCAAGAGTATTTATTAATTCCTTATTATCTTCTATCTCTCGAATAACTTTACCATCCGATTTGTTTAAGGTTATGTATGATGGAGAATCAGCATCAGAATGCGTATTTATAAAATACTTGAATCCATTACTGAAATTGGGAATATTATGTCCTTTTCTTTCTGATAGTTTGGTTTTAAGGGTTCCATCAATTTTAATCGAATACAACTCTCTATCCATAGCCGAGGATTCTGAAGACAAATAATATAAGGTATTATTTGATTCGTCTAAACCGAAAAAATCCATTACATCCCAGTTGCCTTTGGTTATTTGCCTTATTTCATTGCCCGATAAATCAAATAAATACAAATGATTGTATCCGTCTTTGTCGCTTAGCCAGATGAAATGTTTATTATCCTTTAAAAAAGTTATCTTATCATCGCTACCATCAATGTATGTTGCACTTTCTTCCTTATAAATTACTGTTGACCCTAAACCACTCAATGGCTTTACATTACTATTACACAATAATATTTCCATTTTGTTTTGTAACCTATTAAGTCGCTCAATGGCAAGGACTTCCGGATTATATGTCCATTTTATTCTGGGAATATATTGATCCATATTTTCACCCACGAATACCGGTTTTGTTGTTTGTGATAATACATCATAAATGTGGATACTCACTTCGCTGTTTTTTTCGCCTGCTTTAGGGTATTTATATTTGTTTTCATCAGGATAGAGCGATCCATACATTGTCATGGAAAACTCTTTTACTTCATCTTCATTGAATTTATAATAGGCCATTTTCAAGCCATCTGGTGACCAAAAATAGGCCTGTGAAAATGAAAATTCTTCTTCGTATACCCAATCCGTTGCACCATTAATAATGGAATTTAATTTACCATCTTTTGTGATTTTAATTTCAGAACCTTCATCAATATTTTTAATGTACAAATTGTTATCGCGAACAAAACCTACCATGTTAAGATTTGGATTGAAGCTTGCCAGTCTTTGTTTTCCGTTTGGAGAGAGTAGGGTGAGTTTTTTGTTTTTTAAGTCATATATATAATAGTTCGATTTGGTCGAATGTCTGTATATTGGCTCAGTCTCTGTGCTAATTAATAATCGAGTTTCATCTTTATTAAATTGATAATTTTCAATATTAATACCTTTGCTTTGGCCCTCAGGTATTAAATCGCTCGATGTAACGATCTTTTTTATTAGTTTACCGGTTTTATAAGAATATTGGTTTATTTCAGTACCATTTTTTGTTTGATCCAATGAGGTATAGTGTTCGCCATCTATCATTGAATTGATTCCCATTATTTGTTTATTAATAAATGTTGTACTGTTCCATATTTCGTCGAGTGTTAATTCTTTTTTCTGTTGCTGAGCGTTTGCGCCAAACAGAATAAATAGGTTTAACAAAAGTGGCAAAAGCATTTTCGAAATATTTAAATTCATTTTAACTTATTTTTTGTTTTTAGAGCAATTCTTTTTCAAATGCAAAAAGCATAAAATCATGTTTTCAAATGATTTTATGCCTTTTGGTAAACGTTTTGTTAATTCACCAAGATGATTTCTACCTTAAATCATTTATTTCTACTTTCTGATGTTTTTGTTTGTCGAATACAAAAAGTGCATCATTCATTTCAGAATTACTTACAAAACTCTTAACCAGATAGGTATAATTGTTTCCATCTTTTCCTAAAACTTTTATTGATGCAATTTGCTTGCTTCCTTTATCAATAAATAGTTTAACAGTATGGTAGTTTTTTGATTTAGAATTTATAGGGTATAAATTTATAAGTTGAATCGTTTTACCATTTTCAACTTTTTCGCTTTCAAACTTATATTTAAATCCTTTTTCATATATGGTGAAAATAGTGGTAGGGCTGATGGCATCTTCAGAATTTGGATCCGGCATTTCATTGATTTGAAGTTCGTTGGCATCCTTTAAGTAAGTGCTTATACTTTTTCCATCGCAATAGACTTCCTGACCGGAAATTTCGAGTTTGTATTTATTGTTTTTAAGTGAAAGTGTTCCTTCCTGTTTTTCATTTTTTTTACCATCTTTCCCCTCCATAACATAGCTGAAACTTGTTTTTATGGTGGTGTATGTTTTTGTTTTCTTGCTTAATTCATCTAAAATGCCTTTTGCTTTTGTGTCATCTTGAGCAATGGCAAATGTTGATAAAAACAAAATCAATACTGCTGTTATACTTTTTATCTTTTTCATAAGTTTAAAATATTAAATTTCTGAATGAGGCAAAAATGCGCCGTTTTTAAAGTCCCTTCAAAAAGTGTTCCAAAGATACTTCATCCGAAATTAAAACCTGTCTGGCCTTGCTTCCTTCAAAAGGTCCAATCACGCCTGCTGCTTCCAATTGATCTACTATTCTGCCTGCTCTATTATATCCTAATTTTAATCTTCTTTGTAGCAAAGAGGCCGATCCTTGCTGATGCTGAACAATAATTCTTGCTGCATCTTCAAACATTGGATCTTTTTCTGAAGCATCAAATGTTTTGCCTCCAACTTCCCCTTCATCAATAAATTCTGGAAGCATAAAAGCCTCCGGATATCCCCTCTGAGAACCAATAAACTCGGTAATTTGTTCTACTTCAGGAGTATCAACAAATGCACACTGAAGTCTAATTAGATCATTACCAGTAGATAACAACATGTCGCCTCGTCCAATCAACTGATCGGCTCCGCCTGAATCAAGTATGGTTCTGGAGTCAATTTTTGAACTCACCCTAAAGGCAATACGTGCAGGGAAATTGGCTTTAATGGTTCCTGTAATAATATTTACAGAAGGTCTTTGGGTAGCTATTATTAAATGTATTCCAATTGCTCGGGCAAGCTGAGCTAAACGGGCAATTGGTGTTTCTACTTCCTTACCCGCAGTCATAATTAAATCGGCAAACTCATCAACTACCAAAACGATATAAGGCAAGAACTGATGACCGTTATTTGGATTTAGTTTTCGAGCTATAAATTTGGCATTATATTCTTTTATGTTTCTTACTTGGGCATTTTTTAGCAGTTCGTAGCGATTGTCCATCTCAATACAAAGAGAATTAAGCGTATTAACTACTTTTTTGGTATCTGTGATGATAGCTTCGTCAGTACCGGGCAATTTGGCCAAAAAGTGTCTTTCAATTCTCGTAAATAAAGTTAATTCAACTTTCTTAGGATCTACAAGTACGAATTTAATTTGTGATGGATGTTTCTTATAAAGCAAAGAAACTAATATTGCATTAAGTCCTACCGATTTTCCCTGACCTGTTGCACCTGCCATTAGTAAGTGTGGCATTTTAGCTAAGTCGGCAATAAAAATTTCATTAGAAATGGTTTTTCCAAGAGCAATAGGTAGATCCATATTGGAGTTTTGGAATTTCTCCGATGCTATAATCGATCGCATGGAAACCACTTCAGCATTTAAATTAGGTACTTCAATACCAATGGTTCCCTTTCCTGGTATAGGAGCAATGATTCTAATACCTAAGGCAGAAAGACTAAGTGCAATGTCATCTTCTAGGTTTTTAATCTTGGATATTCTAACACCAGCCTCCGGAACAATTTCGTATAGTGTTACTGTAGGTCCTATCGTAGCCTTAATTTTGGCGATTCCAATATTATAATTCTTGAGGGTTTCAAGTATTTTATCCTTATTGGCTTCCAATTCTTCTTTGTTTACCTGAATGGTTGCATTTCCATGTTTTTCGAGTAATTCTATGGTTGGAAATGTATAGCTCGATAATTCTAAAGTTGGATCGTATTCCCCATAAGGGGATTGATCGGTATTTATTTCATCTAATGAAAGTTCTTCTATCGGGGCAACTTGCTTTACTTCAAAACTTAAAGATTCATCAACAGCAATTAAATTGTTGTAATCAGTGGTTAATTCTATTTCTTCCGAATTGTTTATTTCGTTTATTTCTTCTTCCTCTGGTTCCTCGTATTTTCTACCTGTAAAAATCCCCGGTTCTATTTCATTATTTTCAATTATTAGTTCTGTTGATTCGAATACTTGTTTTTGATTTACTTTGTTTTGTTCGTTTTTTATTTCTTTATCATTTGACTTTATCTTAAAAATTATTTCCTCCTCTTTTTCACTTTCTTTCTCTTCTAGCGCCTTATTGAA
>CANHPJ010000213.1 GCA_947462515.1 Bacteroidota bacterium
AAAGGCAATTAAAAAACAAACGGCTACTGCCAAACTTATTCCTATCAATAAAAACAGTGCGCTCATTTTTTATTTAATTGAGACAAAACTATTGTTTAAGCCTAAAAAGGCTCATGGCATTTATCATATTAGAAAATGACTTTAATCATGATATTGAACCAGTATAATGAAATTGATACCTAGAAAAGGTTAATTTCAAATGAAGGAAGAAGCAAAGTGGTTGCCAATTTTTTTGAGGTGGGTTTTCTTGGAGAATTCCTAATAAAAATTATAAAATGAAAATAATTTTTTTATAATTAATTAGACTTATTGTATTTTTTTACAACACTAAAAAAGCAAGTAAATAAAAATTAATTTTTATTAATAAAACCAAACCAAAAAATGACTAATGAACTTCAAAAAGTATTATTAAGCTATTGTCCATATGTTATAAATAAGGAATATCTTTGTTTTGCTACTTTAATAATAACACAAAAGCCAAGCTTAATTATATTTTAAAAAAAGTTTTTTGGAAGGGTATAAATCTACAGGAGAAATTTTAAAATAAGTCCTTAGAAGTATAATAACTACAAAGACCAATTAAGAGTAAAAATCATATTATGCCATAATTCATAACATTGAAATACAGAAGATTAAGTATTATTTTATCATCAGTATTAATTCTCTTGTTTGTACCATTAATTGCAATGCAGTTCACAAGCGAAGTTGAATGGAAAATCAGCGACTTTTTAATGATGGGATCACTTTTATTTGGAGCAGCATTTTTAATTGAATTTGTGATGAGAAAAGTAAAGAGTATTAAAAAAAGAATAATACTTTTTGGAATTATTTTATTTACTTTTTTTCTGATTTGGATCGAGCTTGCAGTTGGTATTTTTGGAACTTCATGGGCAGGTTCATAAAATATTAATAACTATATAACCAAAAATAGTAATCAAAACTATCGGTAAAAAACCTATTAAAAATCCTTGATTATTAAAAAGATTATACCCGAAGTATTTATTAAGTCAAACCACCAAAAGCAAATATTAATATCACTTAAATAAATAAAGTGAAATAAACTAACTAAATAGAATTGAAAATGCTTGATGGTGATTTATTGGATATTGCAAAAATAGCTAATATAAAAATAGTAACGGACGGAAACATTTTGCAAATAAAACACCAATTCAGCATAGCGAATAAATCAATTTTTGGGGTTTTATTTTTCTTATTTGGAGGCGTTTTACTGCTTGTCGAATCTATTTTGAAAAATGCAGACATAACTTCAAAAATATTAGGAATTTCAATTGGGCTTTTATTTTTAGTTTTATCAATATTGACAATTATTAAACAATTTAATGATGAAATAAAAATCACAGGAAATATTATCAAGTTTCGATACAATTTAAAGACTACAAAAATTCCTCTAAATACAAGAATGAAAATAAAAATGAAAACAGAAATATTTAAGGTAAGAGGCTCTGACTTTATCGTGATTAATCATTTTCTGCAAAACTTAACTAATTTAAAACAAGAAATTCCGGTTCTAAAATTTCAAATAGAAAATAAATATTCAAACAACGCAATAAAATTGGGCAATGAAATAACACGAATTATTGAAGACAAAATTCGAAATTTAAATTAGCTAAGTAAAAAACATTTCGAAAGAATTATTGAAATAAAAGTTAGATTAACAATGCAAAAAGGTGGATTTTCTTAAATAAAATTCTTGATTAATCCTGCTCAGATTTCCAATTCAAGTTTTATAAAAAAAATTGCCTGAAAAAGCTTAAAAAAATCCAGTCTTTTTATTCACCCCCCGAAAATTCCAAAAAATAATGAATGCAGACATTAAATCATACAATAATATTCAAACACCCGTTGACACTGAAATTTGTGACATACTCGCCAAAACGATTGATGAGGAGCTCACAGAAGCAGAATGTAAAATATGGCATTCTCACCCAGTATGGTTTTTAGATGGTAATCCAACTGTTGGTTACAGCAAACAGAAAAAAGGGATAAGACTTATGTTTTGGAGTGGAGCTGACTTTGAAGAAGATAATTTGAACGTAAAAGGAGGGAAATTTAAAGACGCTTCAATTTTCTATAACAGCTTAACTGAAGTTAAAATAACAGAGCTTACTCATTGGCTAAAAAAATCAAGAGAAATACAATGGGACTATAAAAACATTGTAAAAAGAAAAGGAAAATTAGAAAGACTAAAATAATATGGCATCAAATATACAAACCGAAATTGACGCAAGCTTTTTGTATAAATTACTTGCCGAACATGAAGAGGATAAAAATGTGGCTCATGTTTTTCAACAAATGAGCGAAATTGAACTCAGTCATGCCATAGCCTTTGCCAAAAAAAACAACATGGACTTGTCGGAGCTTCCTCCGCCATCAAAACGGGCTAAGACACTCAAGTTAATTGGTAAAATATTTGGTTACGATTATGTATTGGGTGTGTTACTCGATACCGAAAAAAGCATTGCAAACTCAGTTATAGGTGCAAGAAAGAAAACCAATACGGCAAGTTCTATATCTGACACCGCTCACGTTACGATTCTAAAAAACATACTTAACAATAATAAAAACGTATCCGGCACCAACCTGGCCAGATTCGAAAAAAGACACCGCTCAGTTGGAGGAAATGCCCTTAGAGCTGCTGTTTTAGGAGGAAATGACGGCTTAGTTTCTAATTTTAGCTTAGTAATGGGCATTGCCGGTGCCACAAGCGGACAAAACGAGGTGCTCTTAACCGGACTTGCCGGTTTATTGGCAGGAGCCTTATCAATGGCATTAGGTGAATGGATATCGGTTAAAAGTTCGCAAGAACTTTTTGAAAACCAAATGGCTCTTGAAATGGAAGAACTGGAAACCAATCCCGAAGGTGAAGAAAAAGAATTAGTTTTGATTTATATTTCTAAGGGAATACCCGAACTACAAGCCATGAGCATGGCCAAAGAGATTATCAGTAACAAAGATCATGCTCATGAAATTTTGGTTAAAGAAGAATTAGGAATTAATGCCGAGGATTTGAAAGGTTCTGCAATGGAAGCAGCTATTACTTCATTTATACTGTTTGCCTTTGGAGCCATCATTCCTGTTTTTCCGTTTTTCTTCCTTGGTGGCATGAAGGCAGTTTTGGCAAGTGCTCTTTTTAGTACCATAGGTTTGTTTGGAATCGGATCTGCAATAACCTTATTTACCGGCAAAAGCATTTGGTATTCGGGTTTTAGGCAAGTGCTTTTTGGTCTTATAGCAGCTGCAATAACCTTCGGAATAGGAAAGGCTATTGGAGTATCTTTAGCCGGGTAAGAAACTAATCAATATTTTTCCCTTAACAAGCAAACAGACCTTCGAAAAAATATGGCATGAAACCTATCATGGTTTTTGAAAATTTCAAAACTTTTATTTGGACAGAGCAAATAATACTAAAATGAATTAAATGTGAAGAAATAAAACTAGTCTTAAAAAGGGAGGTTTACAATACTAACTACCTAATCAAGTACCTATCAATATTTAAACTTTGACTTATTTCTGCTGATTTTAATACAACTATTGCGCAACTATCGTTACCAAAAGCTATATTTTCAATAGATTTATCAAAACAATACCTTTCATTTATTCCCTGTTTAATTATTAAACAATTATCATTTAATAGGAAGTTTTCTGAATCCATCAATACATATGTCTTTTTTAAATCGTTCCAGGCAATTATAGATTCAAACTCGATTGATTTTTTATAATTATTATAAGAGATATAATAATAATCATAGTTTACACCAAATTTTTTCACTGCAAGTTTTCTAACTAATGAATTATCACTTACGATATCATTAAATTTAATTTTATCAATACTATTTAATGTTTTTAAATCCTTTAGGGGCGTTCTGTTAATAGAAGTTCCACGAAAAAAGACATAAAACAAGAACGAAAACATGACTAATAGAAAAAATTTGATTGACATTAATTTAAGCCGTGATGAGGCAAATGAGATAAAAAACAAGAAAATTAATTGTATTGGTAAATACAGATAGGCTGAATATCCTTGGTTTCCGTATAGGTAATTAAGCAGTATTAAAAACAAAAGATGAATAAAACCCATCACCCCGCTTTTAATATATCTATTATTTGCCATAAAGGGTTAAGTCATAAAAAACACTGTCTATAATGGCAAATATAACCTTGTTTTTAAATAGTAGGAAGAATAAACCCAAAGAAAAAGCATGTTGGAAAAAGACTGTGTATAACTCCATTTTTTTTTTATTGAATTGATAAGCTTACTATATCAATTTTTAAAATTTGGATAAACCAATCTTTTTGGTTTTTGAACAATTT
>CANHPJ010000214.1 GCA_947462515.1 Bacteroidota bacterium
GTGGCAAGATTTATAACTTTATCAATCAAATTGCTTGTAATCAATCCCTTGTCATAATCTTCAAAAATAATTACTTTAAATCCTTCTTGCTTTATTAAACAATCTATTTTATTAAACAGAGCATCTGATTCTTCTTCTGATATATTCGTCTCCAATTCAGAGTCAACACGAAGCATTTGATGGTTGTTTCCGATAATGCGTGTTTTAACTGTAGTTATTCTTTCTTTGCTTTTTAATATGCCATCGTTAGGCAAGCCTTGTTTTTCAAGAAGCTCAATAAATAAATCAGCTTTATCATCATTGCCTATTACCGAACATAAATAAGGAATTGCTCCAAGCGATTGAATATTTAGGGCAACATTGGCTGCTCCTCCCAATCTGTTATCTTTATTGGATACCGATACAATTGGTACAGGAGCTTCAGGAGAAATTCTATGAACATTTCCAAATAAATAGGAGTCTATCATTACATCTCCTATAATTAAAACCTTTAAAGAATTAAATGAATCAAAGATGTTTTTCAACTCATTTTTCTCAATGCCTGTAATCACGCTTATGTTTTTTAGTTTAACTTATCTAATGCTTTTTTAATGCGTTGCATAGCTTCCGATAATCGCTCTTCAGATGTAGCATAGGAGATTCTTATATAACCGGGAGCCCCGAAAGCCTCCCCGGGTACCAATGCAACATGTGCCTCATCAATAAGGTACATACAAAGGTCATCGGAATTATTAATTATTCGATCTCCTAATTTCATGCCGAAATAATAAGATACCTCCGGGAATACATAAAAAGCACCTTGAGGTAAATTGGTTTTAATTCCTTTTATCTCTTTAAGCATTTTCAATACTAAATCTCTTCTTTTTTGAAAGGCTTCATTCATTTCAACTAATTCCAAAGGATCTATTTCCATGGCAGCATGAGTGGCCTTTTGGGCAATAGAGCAGGTAGCCGATGTGAACTGCCCCTGCATTTTATCGCAAGCTTTAGCAATCCATAATGGAGCTCCCATATATCCAACCCTCCATCCGGTCATTGCAAATCCTTTTGACACACCATTTATAGTGATCACCTGATTGTAGATTTCTTCAAATTGAGCCAAACTTTCATGTTTACCAATAAAATTGATGTGCTCATAAATTTCATCACAAATTACAAAGACACCTTCATGTTGTTTTAAAACCTCTGCAATTGCTTTCAGTTCTGCTTTTGTATAAACACTTCCTGTTGGATTACAGGGTGTGGAAAACATGATTAATTTGGTTTTTTCCGTGATTGCTTTTTTTAACTCTTCAGCACTTATTTTAAAGTCAGTTTCAATGGTGGTAGGTAATATTACTGCTTTGCCTTCGGCCAGTTTTATCAACTCCAAATAGCTAACCCAATAAGGGGCAGGTACAATAACCTCTTCACCCGGATTAACTAGACTTAAAACCGCATTTGCTATGCTTTGTTTCGCTCCTGTTGAAACTACGATTTGTTCGGCTGTATAATTTAAATTATTGTCTCTTTTGAATTTTTTTGAGATTGATTCTCTTAACTCTAAATAACCAGACACGTGGGTATAAAAACTAAAGTTGTTTTCAATGGCATCTATGGCTACTTTTTTAACCGAATCAGGGGTGAAAAAGTCAGGTTCTCCCAAGCTTAAGCTAATGATATCTATTCCTTTTGCATTTAATTCACGGCTTTTTCTTGCCATGGCTATTGTTTGAGACTCTGAAAGCGAATTTATTCTATTAGATAAATATTTCATTAAAAATAGGTTGTTTATTTATATCTATATATGTGACAAAGCTAATAAAATAGTTATTTTAATATTAAATCGTTTTTTTTAATTTTTGTTCTCTGATTATTTAAAATAATAAAGCCCGGAAGCCCGGGCTTTATTATTTTTAACATATTGTTTTAGAATTTAGCTCTAGAACCGAAACTGATAATTTTGTATATAACGGTGAAACTTGCAAATAAATAAGCATCTTTCTGTGGTTGGCCTCTCAGTGGATATGGTAAAACGTCTTTTGTATCGGCTGTAATACCTTGGAAATATAATCCACTTTCATCGTAACCGGTAGTGATAGAACTTTTCAAATTCGGATCGGCTATATTGGCTAAATCCGGTCTGATTCCGTTTTCTTCATAAAATTTTGCTAAAGTGGAGTGATCGGCATAATGACCGCTTACATCATCAATGTAATCTGTAAATGTTTTTCTGTAACCGAATTCCATACCTACTTTCCATAATCTATTTAAAGAATACTGAACACCAACTCCAACTGGTATGGCAAAATTGATTCTGGAATACTTTTTAGGGAATCCTATCATACCTTGTCCTTCAGTGCCCAATGGCTGAAGCGCATACCACTGTCCATTATACTGAGCTCTTGGATTGAAGAAAATTGTTGCAAACCCGGTAAATCCATAAGAAGCAAAATTTTTCCATTTAAAACCTTTAGATTGACGGATATTGTATTTTAAACCTACTCTTTCTCTTTGAAAATAAAATTCATACAAAAAAGATAATTCTGCTATAGGTGATTTAAAATGAAGATTTCTATTATTTCTAAATTTTTCCTTGGTCAATTTATCATCTCCAGCAACTTGACCAAAGGCAAAGTTACCCCTTAATTTTGACCAGTTTGAAATCTGGTATTTCATCCCTACGCTTAACACCGGGCGAGTTAAGGTTAATTCCATATCTATGGGAGAGTAATCTGTACCATAAGCATTTGCTCCTCCCAAATCTCCTAGAAAGCCAGTTGCTCCTATACCAAATATCCACTCTTTTCTGTTTCTTTTCCAAGCTTGAGCGAAACTGTCAAGGCTGAAAAATGAAGAAAGCAATAGTAATGTGAATATAATGAGTAGTTTGTTTTCTTTCATAAGGAAAAAATTAATGATCGTAAAATTAAAAAAATATTAAATATTGCCTATAGTTTTTATTTTATATTTCTAACAATTATTCGTTAAAAAGTAATTAACCAATATGTTTATTGGCTTGACTGGTTAATATTCGGATTAAATTATCCAATATCATTCCATACCTGATGTTAATTTAAAACTATAGGCTTTTTAAAAAATCGGCCTTGAAGGCAATCGATTTTACTCTTTTAGAAATTTGATTATTTTCTTCTGTCTCCTGCAATATCATGTTTCTTGCAATTACACTGTTTTCAAATACCTCTTTAACATTTTGAACTAATCCGGCCGGTATTAAATTTTTCTCGAATAAGTTCATTAGATCCAAAGATAAATGGTTTTTAAATATTACTGAAAGTGTCTTGTGCAGTTTTTCCCTGTTTTTTACCCTCATTATATTTTTTGAATATGCTTCTGAAACAGCGAGTTCGGGTTTTCCTAAAATTTCGCATAAAACTGAAAAATGTTTATCACTACCAATGGCTAAAACAATTTCTTTATTATCTAAGGTAGAAAATGTTTCTCCATATGGAGCTATGTTTGGATGCAAGGATCCGGTTTTTTCAGGAATATGATTATTCATGAGCCAATTTGTAGCTTGGTTGGCCAGAGATGAGATGGCTGTTTCATACAAGGAAACGCTAACTTTAGCACCTTTTCCAGTTTTTTGTCTGTTAATCAAGGCTAGTAAAATTGCTTCTTTTAATTGGTGTGCCGCCAATAAATCAATTAAAGCAACTGGCATTTTTAACGATCCTGAGCTTGATGTTCCGTTCATCGACATAAATCCTGTCTCTGCCTGCAAAACAACATCAAATGCTGTTCTTTCTTGATTTTCACCAAATCCATTTATACTTGAATAGATTAATGATTTGTTAATTTTATTAAGAGCAATATAATCCATCCCGAATTTTTTATCATCACCTTTCTTGAAATTGGTAATAACTATATCTGCTCCTTTTATTAGTTCGGTAATTATTTTATTGTCTTTATCGTTTCCTAAATCAGCGAATAAGACCTCTTTATTCCAGTTTACACTGCAGTAATATGCCGATTTAGAGTTTTCTGGATTTTCGTTCGGCAGCTTCCATTTTCTGGTTATATCACCACCCGTTATCGGGCTTTCAATTTTGATAACTTTTGCTCCCAGTTCTGAAAAAAACATGCCAACGCTAGGTCCTGCTAATACACCTGCTAATTCTATGATTTTTAGATCTTTAAACATTTATTTGTTTTTTAAAATAAAAAAATACCCCCCATATGATAAACATAAGGGGGGTGTTATATGTTGTGCCCAAGACTGGATTCGAACCAGCACAAGCGTAAGCTCGCTACCACCTCAAGGTAGTGCGTCTACCAATTTCGCCACCTGGGCTATTAATTAGTTGCAAATATATTTA
>CANHPJ010000215.1 GCA_947462515.1 Bacteroidota bacterium
AAGCAGGTTCGTCTTTTTCGAGAAGTGTTTTTTTATTAATTAAGTCTTGATTTTTTTGAAATAGTCCCATTAACGATTCCTTGAAATTATCATATTGTTTTAAAAAATCATCTGCCGAAGTAATTCCTTCAGGCAGTGGCTTTAAAGCCAATATTTCTTTTTCAACATTTCTATAACCATTTAATGAATCAATCAATAAGTCATTTAAATTTTCGGGTGATAAAAATTCCTTGACATAATGATCTATTGTTTTTGAATCATTCCCCTGATTCAATGTTATGGCGGTAATTTTATTGCTTTCTTCTTGAATTTGTCCTCTCAAATAAATAGTTTCCCGCACCGATGGAAGACTTTCAAGCTGCTGCATTTCATGAGCCAAATCACTTAATTTATCATTACCAAGCATTGTTTTTATTTGACCATTTTTCACCTCTATTTTACTTTTAATCTCCTTTTGGTCATGCTCTAGTTTTTCAAGCTGCGATAAATCAACAACCTGATATCTTGCTAAAATTTCATTTAATGTTTTTTCGTCAATTTGTATTTGATTGCTTAAAAGTTGAATATCCTCATTGCCTGAAAATACCTTAAAAACATATTGACTGGTTTCCATTTCAAATTTTCCGGGAACCTCTGTCTGAAAATCATTTCCTGCAAAAAACTCTTTTTGCTCGCCCAATCCTAGCCCCTGAGTTATTTTGGCTGTAAAATTTTCCTTAACTAAAATCGAAATTTTCAATTTTTGGGCTTCAATTTTCAGCCTATTTTGTTCAATAGCCTTATATAAAAGCCTAGCTTCCTTTAAATCAGTTGGTTCAACCAAAATATAATCCTTTAATTGCTGCTCCAACAGATTTAATTCCTTGGTTAAAATCAATAGTGTAGCATATCTCTCTGATTTTTGTTTGGCATTTTCTTTCTGCGTGGCAATACCCAACTCAGTATTCAGCTTAATTATGTTTTCGTTGCAACTAGTAAGGAGGGTTTGGTTTAATTCTTTATTAGCCAATAATTTTGGCCAATTAATGTTTGCATCCTTAAATTTGTCAAGCTTATGCTTTTCCAAAGCTAAATCACCGGTTAATTTTGCTCTTATTCGAACATCTTTAGCTATGTCCTGATTTTTTTGAACAAATTCATTGACTTTTTTATAGTCAGCTGTTTGATCACCTATTTCCTTAACCAGATGATCTAATTCCGTCTGGTATTTTAGTGATAAATCAAAATTATTTTTGGCTTCCTCCAATTGATAATAGGTAGTTAAAATTTTACCCACATTTCTAGTCCACCTGTTGCTTATTCCCCTATTGCCTATGGGAGCATTATTTACCCTATCCCAATAGCCGTAATACTTTTCTATATTCTGCTGAAGCTCTTCCTTGAGTTTTTCGGGCGAAATACCACCTTGCACCATAACAGCACTTCGCAATATATCAGAAAAAGAATTTGATATCTCAGACTGATCCCTAATTAAAGTGATGGTTTTTTCAAGTAAGGCCTGCTTTGAAAATAAAACATTTTTCCAGGTAGCCTCATTTAAACCCAAAACCTCTTCCATCTTTTGCTGAACCTTTTCGAATTCATTTAATTCCAAGACTCCATCAATTTTCAAACTTACCTGTTTTTGGCCACCCCATGTCTTGTAAAGAATGTAATTTACACCGGCAGATTCAAATTCAATTTTTACTCGAATGGTATCTCCTCCATTAGCAGGTAAAGTATTTTCCAGCAATGCTTTTTCCTTGGAAGGTGTTAATTTTACAGGAGTAAACAGCACAAAAAACAATGCTTTTACTATGGTGCTTTTACCAACCTCATTGGGGCCATGAATGATGTTTAATTTTTTTTCAAATAACAGCTCTTTATCGTTAATTCCTGCAAATGGAAATAACCTTACTTTTTTAATTATCATGATTTCAAAGATTCAATTAATTCGTTGGCAAGTTGCAATTCCAAACCTGATTCACTCTCATTAATTAAGGATGAGAGTAACTTATGTGGCAGCGAGTCCTTGGTATAATTTGCATCGACATATTTAATATCAATGTTTACCTTAATAAAATTCTGAGAAGTAAAATACAGAAAACTATCATTTAAGGCTTTTAACTTTGTATTTATTTGCTGAAGTTCCTCATGCGACAAACGGCCTGTCAACTCCAATCTTACAAGTGATAAATTATGATCTAACTCTTTTAATTCTGATAGTAACTTATCGAAATCAAGCATTGATGATATTTTTTTCTCCCAGTCGTAAAAACCCAAATTACCGGTTTGAATTAAATCACCTTTGATGTTTTTACTCGGGTCAACCTCAATATACCAGCACGACCCCCTATGTTTCCTATCCATACCATCGGGGGTATGTGTTGCAGGCATAAAAAAATCAGGATTATAATTCACCGAAGTTTTAGGAAAAGGAACATGAATATGCCCAAGCAACCAAAAATCAACCCCGGCTTGTTTTAATTCTTCGGGTGACATGTTAAAATATTTATCGACTTGATCAAGGCCCAGTCCTGTCACATTTCCATGAGCCAATCCGATATTGATAGCCTCCGAATTCATTGCAGAAGCACCAATCCAGCCAATCATATTTACATCTGAATGTTTGCTGCGGCAAGAAGCAGGATAAAAAACAACTTTTTGCTCACCTATGTTATATTGAAATGGCTCATATTGATCCAAAACATAAATTTTATTGGAATCAGCATTTTTCCTGAATTTATCCCACAGAGAGTTTGGCGTAACATCAAAAAAATCATGGTTTCCGGGAAGCACTATTACTGCATCTCCGGTGAAGCCGTTTAAAACTGAGATTACCTCCTTGATATCATTCATTGAAACGTTAATGGTATCGAATAAATCACCGGCTACTACCAAAAAATTGGCCGCACGGGAATTTGCCATAACTACAATGTTTTTTAGGGCATTAAATCGCTCTTGAACCAATTTGGCCTTTACCTCCGGTGGATAACTATTGAATTTCATACCTATATGATTATCAGCAGTATGAACTATCTTTATGGTCATAAATTTAAAACATTAAATAAATTTTTATTTTGAGGGATTTTGCGAATTATTTTTATAAAATTCAGAAAAAATATCTACCAGCTTTTCAGTGGAAGTAAGCACCGAAATCCCTTCCGAAAATACAACTAAATTACCCGCAAGACAAATCATCTTATCCCGAAAATGATTATCTAAAATTCCTGAAACATCTCCTACAGAACAAACAATCAACCTCGATTCATCAAAAAAATGCTGTTCCTGAGGCAGATAAAAAAAACGATGATAGTCCAAGACATCAACATCGTATAAAATTTGTCCTTCGATGCTAAAAGGTTGATTTTTTAAAATCAAACTACCTGTTTCAAAAGCATATTTCCGAGAGAAGCCATTTTTAACCAGGAAATTAAAACATGCAGTTGCACTCTGGCTTTCCCAAAGATCTATGCCATTGTCTTCTCTTGCTATATCATGAAACATAACTGCGTAAAAAACCTTTTGAGCATCTATGGCAATTCCTTTTGAGAAATAAAATTCAATAATAGAATTAGACAATAACAAGCTCCTTAAAATATGAAAGCGGCCATGAAAACTCTCCAGGTCAAAAGTGCTTTCATTTTTTTCATATTCAGGAGCAATGTGATTTTTGAATATTTCAATTGCTGTTTTTATATTATCCGCCTGGAAGCAATTTGTCATTTTAAACCGTGTTAAGTAGTTAAGCTCTTTGATAATTAAAAACGGAGATAGTTTATATATATAACAACCTTTAATTAAATAAGTATAATACCAAATTCAAGCTATAAATAAAACTACTGTATTAAAAAGTAATTTTCGACACTATCCCAAAAAGTATGTAAATAGAAATATTATTGCCTAACAAATCTTTTCAAGAACATATTGAGTCTTCTCCAAAAATAAAACAAGCGGTATTATTTTGAAATAATTATGTTTAATTGGTTGAAAAACAAAAAATTAAAATTCGACTTTAATAAAATTTATTTAGGTCACTAATTTTAGAATTTCACGTAAAATCAAAATATCAGAATTGAATTCATTTAATATTCGCATCCTATTTAATTAATTTCAAATGGAAAAGGACTTATTTTACATCTTGTTTTTAAGTAATTTTAATATGTTAATCAAGATTTTGAATTACTAAAATTGATAATGACAGAATACTATTTGGCATAGTTATAGGCAGCTAATTAAAAATATCTATCATTTTGTAACTATTATTTATTAACTGCGTTATAATACCAAAATCCCCTATAATGCCTATGTAAAAACAGCTACGCTTTAAAGTATT
>CANHPJ010000216.1 GCA_947462515.1 Bacteroidota bacterium
ACCGTTGCTCCTTATGGATTATCAAGTTACAATAATCATGGGCCTGCATTTGATAAATTGTCAACAACCTTAGCTAAATTGGAACAATTAAAAAGTGTTGATATTGTTCTAACAGCCGATCAATCTAAATGGACGCGATGTGCTGTATTTGAAAATCAAAATAATCCTGTTTTTTCTCAGGGCGGTGCCAAAAAGAACTATTTGCGTAATTCTCCTTCCGTAAATAAACAAGGAAATGATGATGGAAGTGGTACAATTGGTATGGGTTGGTTTCCGGGTTATGCAATTTCTCTGGAAACAGGTGAACGTTTAAACATGGCTTTTAGTGAAGATTCCTGGTTAGTTGGTGATAATGGTAGAGATATGATTTGGAATCCTACTTCAACTATTATCCCTCAAGGTCCTGCTGGGGATGACGATATAAGATTCGGAGGAAAACATTTTATATATGTTTTTAATAATGAGGTTGTTGATCCTAGTGATTCTAAGATGCCTGCATATGATCAAGGTGAATTTATACGGAACTCCCTCTCAGGTTCAAATATAGCATCTGGTTTAAGAAAAGTATGGGGTTCATGCATGTGGGTTTGTTTCCCATTGTTAAATGATGGTCAAAAACTTCTCTCAACGGATGTTAGAATTCGATTACGTGTAAATAAAGCTTATAAAAAATATGCCACTGCATCTAAAGTAAATGATTCTAACCCACTTTACAGCTTTAACTTAAAGGAATTAAGAACTATTGCAGATGATAAATCAACCAAGGAAGAAGCATTAGAAAACATAAACGTTGTTCCAAATCCGTATTATGCCTTTTCTGAGTATGAGGTAAATCAATTAGACAATAAGGTTAAGATAATTAATCTCCCACCTAATTGTCAGGTTTCTATTTATAATGTAAGTGGTTCTTTGATCCGCAAGTACAATAAATCAGACCCTTCTAATTATATTGACTGGGATATGAAAAATCATGCAGGAATCACCATAGCAGGTGGTGTTTATCTGATACATATTAACGTTGATGGAGTAGGGGAAAAAGTTGTTAAATGGTTTGGGGTATTAAGACCTGTAGATTTATCTACTTTCTAATCTGCTCTGTATATCATAAGTGTAATTAATAATTAAATTTTGGTTTTTACTAAACTATTTTTTAAATGAAGAAAATTTTAAAAACAATCTCAATTGCCTTATTTTCAGGTACTCTAATAGTTGCTTCTAAACCAAGTTTTGGTGGAAATGAAGACAGGGTTGGTCAGGCAGGAGGTCAAAGTTTATTGATAAATCCATGGGCTCGAAGCAATGGTTGGGCAGGTGCTAATACTGCTAACTCTAATGGCCTAGAAGCGATGTTTTTGAATGTCGCCGGTACTTCATCAACCAAAAAAACAGAAATACTTTTCTCCCACAATAGTTATTTGTTGGGATCCGGTGTTAACGTTAATGCCTTTGGATTAACTCAACGTGTTGGTGAAACAGGTGTTTTGGGATTGTGTTTCTCTTCTATGGATTTTGGAAACCTTATGATTACATCAATCGCTTTGCCTGAAGGTGGTTTAGGAACTTTTAAACCAAGTTATATTAATATTGGCATGTCTTATGCCAAAGAATTTTCTAACAGTATCTACGGAGGTCTTGCTCTTAAAATAATTTCGGAATCTACCTCTGATATAGGCGCTCAAGGTGTTGCCATTGATGCTGGTGTTAAATATGTTACCGGGGATAAAGATAAAATCAAATTTGGAATAGCACTTAAGAATGTAGGCCCACGAATGACATATAAAGGTGACGGGCTCTCATTTAGAGGGGTTGTTCCTTCTACAGGTACAAATTTAACCATTGAGCATCGAAGCGCGTCTTTTGATTTACCTTCTCTGTTGAACATTGGAGCCTCTTATGATTTTCTTCTAAATGATAAAGATAAAATTACGCTAGCCGGTAATTTCACCTCAAACTCATTTACCAAAGATCAATATTCTTTAGGCCTCGAATATTCCTTTAGAACTAATTTTATGGTAAGATGTGGTTATCTGCACGAAAAGGGATATACTTCAACAGCTCGTACAAGTGCTTATACAGGACCTGCAGGAGGTTTTACTTTTGAAATCCCTTTGAATGCAAATGGTAGTACTTTTAGTTTAGATTATGGTTACCGAATGAGTAATCCGTTTAGTGGATCGCATGTTATAGGAGCTAGAATAAATTTATAGAATTAATTTTTTTTATTATATTTGTTGAAAGGATCCCGCTTGTCGGGATTCTTTTTGTTTTAATGGATTTGCTTTATTTTTTTAGGTTATGAAAAACACAAAATCACCATTAGGTGCGACAGTTTATGTTACAAAAGACGGACTAGAGAGGTTGAAAGAAGAGTTACACCATTTAACTTCAGTTGAACGCCCTGCGATTTCTAAAATGATAGCTGAAGCCCGAGATAAAGGCGACCTTTCAGAGAATGCAGAGTACGACGCTGCAAAAGAAGCACAAGGTTTATTGGAGTTGAAGATTTCAAAAAAAGAAGAAGAGATTAGCAATGCCAAACTCATTGATGAGTCCAAGTTGGACAATTCAAAAGTTTTAATTTTATCAAAAGTTAAAATTAAAAACGTTAAAAATGGGGCTACCATGACTTATACCTTGGTTCCTGAAAATGATGCAGATTTAAAAACAGGAAAGATTTCAATTAATTCACCCATTTCAAAAGGACTTCTTGGCAAAGTAGTTGGCGATAAGGTTGATATTCAGGTTCCTTCGGGTTCCATGCAGTTTGAAATAGTTGAGATTGGACGTTAATTAATTTTAAGTTTTAAATAGAGGGGAATATGTCATCAATTTTTATCAAAATCATCAACGGTGAAATACCTTGTTATAAAATCGCTGAAAACAGCGATTTTTTAGCTTTTTTAGACATAAGTCCTTTAGCTTTTGGCCATACTTTGGTTATTCCAAAAAAAGAAGTGAATTATATCTTTGATTTAGAAGATGATTTATATAGTGGTCTGATGCTGTTTTCTAAAAAAGTTTCGAAAGCAATAGAAAAAAACGTTTCTTGTAAAAAAATTGGAATTGCCGTTATAGGTTTGGAAGTCCCTCATGCTCATGTCCATCTAATTCCTTTAAATAATGTAGGTGATATTAACTTCTCAAAATCTAAACTTCAGTTTCCTCCCGAACAGATGCTGGAATTATGCAATAAAATTTATGCTTCTTTTAATTCCTTGAATAAATTATAATTTTCTATTAGGATTTTCTTTCAAAAAGGCATCCCAACCGGAGTATGTTTTCTTTTCACTTTTAGAGTTATTTTGGAAGAAGTGACATACTGCTGCCGCTAGTCCATCAGTTGCATCGAGATGTCTTGGTAGTTCTTTTATAATTAATAAGTTTTGCAGCATCGCTGCCACCTGTTCCTTGGATGCATTTCCGTTTCCTGTTACAGACTGTTTTATTTTTTTTGGAGAATATTCAAATATTGGGATGTTTTTATATAGTGCCGCTGCTATAGCTACACCTTGTGCTCGTCCCAATTTGAGCATTGATTGAACATTCTTTCCAAAAAAAGGAGCCTCTATAGCCAGCTCATCAGGATTGTATTCTGCAATCAATTCTAATGTTCTCTCAAATATGGTTTTTAGTTTTAGGGAATGATTCTCATATTTTTCTAAATTTAGAACTCCAATCCCTAAGAGTTCCATCTTGTTCTTTTTGATGTGAATTATTCCGTATCCCATAATAGTTGTTCCTGGATCAATTCCCAATATTATTTTGTCGTGTGTCAAGTAGTTTTTTAGTTTAATTATAACTGGTTTGAATCCTTTTGGTTATTATTGTTTTAATTATGTATAAGATATTCAAAGATACAGTTTTTGTAATCTCCTTCCTTTTTAAGGTGGTTATTTTGATTTTGTCTTTCTATTTTATTTACAAGCACCTTTTTGTTCAAAATGATTTTGATGTTTTTATTCGTGCCTTCAAAATCGCTATATCTAGCAAACTTAATTTGGTGCTGCTTTTTTTTGTTTTATTAATGATGTTTTTTAATTGGTCTCTGGAATCCTTAAAATGGAAATTGTTGATTAGTCAGGTTCATGAACATACCTTTTTTTTGGCTCTTAAGGCTGTTTTTGCCGGTTTGACTCTCGGGGTATTCACTCCTAATCGGATTGGTGAAGTCGCGGGCAAACTGATATTCCTAAATAAGGGTGAAAGAATAGAGGGTGTCTTTTTGGCTGGTATAGGTAGTCTCGTTCAGTTTTTATTAACAATTGTTTTTGGTGTTTCTTCTTTGTTTTTTCTGAT
>CANHPJ010000217.1 GCA_947462515.1 Bacteroidota bacterium
CAAAAATTCGACTCAACTTGAATAAAGAGTTTGCCAAACAGGAATTAGAAGCAGGAGTTACATTATCAGAAAGCTCCATTTTACGAGCTATCAGAGGCTTTTCATTTTTAGCAGTAAAAAAGAACATCTCGGTTTGCTCATCATAAAAATTATCAAGCACATAATCTGTTAAATTTTTAGCCTCATATATCCATTTTTCGTTAAAAGTGGCTTCATAAAAGCTTATAAAAGCCGCTATCAGAAAAGCATAATCCTCCAAAAATCCTGTAATAGAGGACTTCCCATTTTTATGTGAATGAAAAAGTGAATGATCATTTTTTTTCTGAAAAGTCAATATAAAATCTGCGTTCTGCTGGGCCAATTTTAAAAAATATGGATCATTGAAAACCAAATAGGCATCTATCAATCCATTTAGCATCAAGGCATTCCAACTGGTTAGTATTTTATCATCCAGGGCAGGCTTTGGCCTTTTGGAACGAACATTATACAGATATTCATTTATCGATTGTACTTTCAACTTAATTTCGGCTTCTGAAACATTCCATTTAACTGCCATTTCAGCATCCGTCATATTGCGCATTAAAATATACTGACCATGCTCCCAGTAACCAGTTTCGTTTACGTTATAGTAATCCTTGGCAAATGGATAATCGTACTTAAGCAACAGCTCCAGCTCTTGTTTATCCCAAACATAAAACTTTCCTTCCTCACCCTGAGAATCGGCATCTATGGCAGCATAAAAAGCCCCATTGGGAGCCATTAATTCTCTTTCTACAAAAGCAACAGTTTTATATACTATTTCCTTATAAAGCAAATTTCCGGTAGCTTGAAAAGCCTCTGCGTACAAACTCACTAATTGAGCGTTGTCATAAAGCATTTTTTCAAAATGCGGAACCTTCCAGAGCATATCGGTAGAATAACGAGCAAAACCCCCTCCTATCTGGTCAAATATACCTCCTTTAGCCATCTTATCTAGAGTAAGGTTAACCTGTTTTAAAACAGCTTTATCGTTCATCAAAACAGCATATCGCAGTAGAAAAACATAATTGTTTGGCAAAGGAAACTTAGGCGCTCGTTTAGCCCCCCCTTGTTCATTATCAAAATCTTTTTTCCAGCTTTCTACTGATTTAGTTAATGCCTGCTTGCCTTTAAATTCAAAATCTTTATTCAATGAAACCAAATCAGTTTGAATGATGCCTTTGGTAAGCTTTTCTGAATATTCCTTCATTTTTTCTGAATCATTTTGACTCATGTCTATCAAACTTGTCAAAACATTTTTCCATCTATTAATCGGAAAATAGGTGCCACCATAAATTGGCTTGCCATTTGGAAGTGCAAAACAGTTTAGTGGCCAACCGCCCTGTCCAGTCATCAATTGCAGAGCATTCATGTATACCTGATCTATATCCGGACGCTCTTCACGATCAACTTTTATACAAATAAAACTGGAATTCATGAGCATTGCAACCTGCTCATTTTCGAATGTTTCACGCTCCATAACATGGCACCAATGGCATGCAGAATAACCAATACTTATGAGAACTAATTTGCTTTCATCATTGGCCTTTTTAAAGGCTTCATCACACCAAGGATACCAATCAACAGGGTTATGAGCATGCTGCAACAGATAGGGACTTGTTTCATTTATAAGTCTGTTGGTATGTTTAAAATCAATTTCACTTGTCATTTTATCCTGTTATTATAGTTAAATCATAAATTTTCAAACCCAAAGTCGGGAAGCATAATAGTGTAATACCTCGGAAAAGCCAAAACTAAAAATTAAGCTAACTGTTTACGCAAAAAACATAAATTAAATGCTAAGCAAGCCGCCAAAAAAACCAAAATTGAATTTATCCATCACCCATAAATCAAACCTTTGATTTATTAACTATAAAATCATCTATGACAATTCCGTAACAAAATGATAAAGAAAAACTTATGTTAATGTTATTTTAAACCTAATAGACTTTAAATTGTTTTACTGATACAAGACAAAATTATCACACAAAAAAACTTTCGGTTTTCACATTGGGATTGGGTTATGAACAATTCAAATCATTTATCAACAATGTTTAAAATTCAGAAAATCAAAGCTTGAACGTTAAGTGTAATTTATTAAACTTGCATAAGTTTTTTCACAAACACCCACAACATTGAAAAAAATTAAAAATGCCTTGATTTCAGTCTTTTACAAAGACAAACTGGAGCCAATCATTAAAAAATTGAATGAGCTTGGAGTAGTTATTTACTCTACTGGTGGCACGCAAACCTTTATAGAAGGATTAGGTATTAATGTAATACCGGTAGAAAACCTAACTTCTTACCCAAGCATATTGGGAGGAAGAGTAAAAACATTACATCCTAAAATTTTTGGAGGAATTTTGGGTAGACGTGAATTACAAAGCGACACACTACAACTTGAAGAGTACCAAATACCAGAACTAGATTTAGTTATAGTAGATTTATATCCATTTGAAGAGACCCTTGCCTCAGGAGCAGATGAATCTTCCATTATTGAAAAAATAGATATTGGAGGTATTTCCCTGATCAGGGCGGCAGCTAAAAACTTTAAGGATGTTTTAATAGTCCCTTCGAAAGAAGAGTATGACTTCATCTTTAATCTGTTAAATGAAAAAAATGGTTTTTCAACGCTGGAAGAAAGAAAACACCTTGCGAAAAAAGCATTTAACGTTTCATCGCACTACGACTCTGCCATATACAGCTGGTTTAATCAAGATCAAGACCATGTATTCAAACAAAGCATAACACAATCACAAACTTTAAGATATGGGGAAAACCCTCATCAAAAAGGTATCTTTTATGGCAATCTGGATTTAATGTTTGATAAACTGCATGGTAAAGAACTATCATACAATAACTTACTAGATGTTGACGCGGCAGTATCTTTACTTTCTGAATTTGAAAGAAAAGGCACTAATGACGATGTTACCTTTGCCATACTAAAGCACAATAACGCATGTGGCTTATCAAGCAGGGCCAAATTAATAGATGCATGGAGAGATGCGCTTTCCGGAGATCCTGTATCAGCCTTTGGTGGCATTTTAATAACCAATGGCATTGTAGATTTAGAAACCGCTAATGAAATAAATGAACTTTTCTTTGAGGTAATAATTTCACCCGGATATGAAACTGAAGCGCTTGAAATATTAAAGCAAAAGAAAAATAGAGTTATTCTGATACAGAAAAACGTTGAACTGCCTAAAAAACAGTTTAAAACTATTCTAAATGGGGTAATTGAACAGGATAAAGATCAAAAAACAGAATCTATAGCCGACTTTCAAGATATAACAAATAAAAAAGCCAGCGAAAGTGAACTTTCAGATTTGGTTTTCGCCAACAAATTGGTAAAACACACCAAATCAAACACGATTGTTCTTGCCAAAAACAAACAACTGCTAGGTAGCGGAACCGGACAAACAAGCAGAGTGGATGCGCTAAAGCAGGCAATCATAAAGGCGAAGGCCTTTGGGTTCGACTTGAACGGAGCTGTTATGGCATCTGATGCATTTTTTCCCTTCCCGGACTGTGTAGAAATAGCCGGAAATGAAGGAATTACAGCTGTTGTTCAGCCGGGAGGCTCAATAAAAGATAAAGAATCTATCAATTATTGCAATGAGCACGATATCGCCATGGTGCTTACAGGAACAAGGCATTTTAAACATTAATATTAAATTGATTAAACAAGTTCGTGAGTAATTTGTTGACTCGAACATAAAACATAAAGATAAAATCGCAGAAAAATATGGGCTTATTTAATCTATTCACCCAAGAAATAGCTATCGACTTAGGAACAGCAAACACCCTAATAATTCATAATGACAAAGTTGTTGTTGATGAGCCTTCTATTGTAGCTCAAGACAGAGCATCGGGAAAAATCATTGCCGTAGGAAAAAAAGCCATGCAGATGCACGGTAAAACCCATGAAAACATAAAGACAATCAGACCTTTAAAAGATGGTGTAATTGCAGATTTCTATGCTGCAGAACACATGATTAGAGAAATGATAAAGATGATAAACCCGGGAAGAAAGTTATTTGCTCCTTCCTTAAGAATGGTTATCTGTATCCCTTCGGGAATTACCGAGGTGGAGAAAAGAGCTGTACGTGACTCCGCCGAGCATGCCGGCGCCAAGGAAGTATATCTTATTCACGAGCCAATGGCTGCTGCAATTGGAATTGGAATTGACGTGGAAGAGCCAATGGGAAATATGATCATTGATATTGGAGGTGGTACTTCAGAA
>CANHPJ010000218.1 GCA_947462515.1 Bacteroidota bacterium
CGGCCTTCCTCGGTATTATTATCTGCAATAGGTTGAGTTTTACCATAGCCTTTGAAAGTTAGCCTATCTGAAGGTATTTTCTGCTCAATTAAATAATTATATACAGCATTAGCCCTGTTTTGGGAAAGTATAAAATTGGAATTATCATCGCCAACATTGTCAGTATGTCCACTAATTTCAATTTTCATAGTTTTATTTTTATCCAATAGTTTTATAAGTTTATCTAGTTCTACTTTAGATTCAGGTTTCAACTCTGCGGAAGCAGTGGCATAAAACACATTTTTAAGAACTACTTTCTCACCTTCTTTAATAGGTTTTAAAGGAACATCTCTACGGGTAGGTTTAGCGGCAGAACCTGTTTCTTTAAGAGAAAAATTCTCTGAATAGAACAGATAACCTGATTTTGAAGCATTTAAAGCGTAATTTTTATTTACCGGTAGTGTGACTAAAAACTCGCCGTTACCCGGATTAGAAAACGATTCAACAACTGTTTTACCCGTTTCTAAATCAATCAATTCAAATTTAGCTTCCAGTGGAGCTTTACTTTCACTATTAAATACTTTACCCTTCATAAATGTCACCATTTTAGGTCTTATATTTTGGGGTAAATCAAATGAATAGATATCCAAGCCACCAAAACCACCATCTCTATTCGATGCAAAATAGGCCATATCGCCTTTTGCCCCTACAAGCAAACTATTTTCATCGCCAAAAGTATTTATTGGATAACCCAGGTTAACAGGATCGCCCCACTCCCCTTTTTCATCTCTGCGAGAAACATAAATATCCAGTCCTCCCATGCCAATATGACCATCGGATGAAAAATAAAGTGTTTGATTATCAGGATGAATAAAAACAGACTCTTCTCTGCCAGATGTATTTATTTTATTGCTGAGTTTAACGGGTTGCTCCCAATAGCCATTTTCGGAAAGTCTAGACATGTATATATCTTGGTTTTTAATTCCTTCTCTTGTTACGTCACCACGAACAAAATAAACCGTTTTACCATCGGAGGAAAACGAAGGCTGAGTTTCCCAGTTATTAGAGTTTATGGGATTCCCCATGTTGATAGGTTGAGACCAGGTGGGGCCTTTCTTTTTTGCGAAGAACAAATCGCAACTTCCTAAACCTTGTCTGTTGGGACCATAATTACCATCACGATATAATTCGCAGGCAGTAAAAATGAGAATTTGTCCATCTGCAGAAAGCGCGGGAGCACCTTCGTTCAATCTGCTGTTTATTGGCCCCATCAAGTTCATTGCTTCTGCCCATTTACCTTCTTGTTTGAGAGAAAAGAAGAAGTCTTCCTGATAACCCAACTGAGCATCCTGTATCCTTCTTGTAAACAAGAAAGTTTGCTCATCAGTAGTAATAGCAGGAAAATACTCTTCTTCTGTAGTATTTATCCCTGGACCTAAATTTTCAGGCTTGAATGCGGCAGGGTTAGCCATTGCATTGGCGGCAAATTTACAACAGGCAATAATAAACTTTGCTTCCGACAGTGCATTACTATTTGCTGTAGGCAGTGACATGAATTTTTCAATATGATCTTTAGCATCGTTGTAACGCCCTAGGTAAAATTCTCCCTTGCCACATACGAATAAAGCTCTTGAATCAAAAAAGGGATTTTTGGCAATTGCTTTTTTATATTCTTCAACAGCCAAATCAAGCTTTTGATTTTCCTCTAATATATTGGCCAAAACAAAATGCGGTTCTACAAAAAGCGGATCCTTATCGATTGCTTTTAGCATTTCTTTTTTAGCATTCTCATTATCTCTGGAGTCATAATATTTTAAGCCACTTTCATAAATTTTTATGGCTTTACTATTTGTTGTGGAATATTGTTTTTGAGCGAATGCAGATTTCAGGAATACCGAAAATACAATTGTTAAAAAAAGGAAGAAGTGATAAAATTTCATAATAAAGACTTTATTTAATATTACTAAAAAGGACTTTTCCAAAGTAATACTTGGGAAAAGTCCTCAACAAAATCAATCTAAATCAAAACCAAGCTGTATTTGACCTAGATTATTGTCAATTGGTTTAATAACTGGAGATTTTCCTTTTTTGGCAGCCTCTTGAGATGGTAATTCAGGTAAATCAATCTGTTCTTTTGGCTTTGGTTTAACTTCAACCGGAACGATTATTTTCTTCTTTTCAGGCTTAATAATCGGAGTAATCACCTTTGGTTTGGCTGGAGTTATATCTAACTCTACCTCTATTGGCTGTTCAGATATCTTTTCTTCAAGAGGATCAACTCCCTCATTTTCAACAATTAAATCAATCTCTACAGCTTGATCTTCGTTTATCAACTCGTAAACAGCATCTTCTGTGTTTTCCTGTTCAGATTCAGTCTGAAGTAAAAGATTTATCTCTTTTACCTTTTCTGTTGTTAAACGCTTACCCTTGGCTTTAAGACCTTTTACATCGATAAACTCATTGATACTTATCTGCTCATTAGGCAATTCCTTGTCTTTTGTTTTGGCAAATTTAATATCTATGATTGGATTATCCTGAATGGTAACCAATTCCAGATAGGAACCTTCAGCTTCGCTTATAAATAGAACTTTTTTCTCGGAAGATTCTATAAGAAAGCGTTTAACATAATATTCCTTCTTTTCTGAATCCCAGTAAACGGCGGAAATCACCTTGTTAGGATTAAGTTTTTCTATTAAAACCATTTCCTGGTCAAAGTGGTTCGATAAATCAAATGTAGTTAATCGATACTCACCAGTCTGCATGATTGTCAGCACTTTATCTTCACCAGAAAAAGAGCCTAGGAAAGTACCTCTACCCTCATCATTGAGTCGCTGTACTGTTTCATCGAACCATATTTTACGGGCACCAAGGGTGGATATCCCCTGAGCTTTTTGAATGATTTTTTTAACAGGTGTTTTCGATAAAATATTTCCTTGTGAATTTCTTCCCTTTATGGCGAGCAAGCCGAAATCCACTTCAAACAGTAGTTTTTTGAGTTTAGGAAGGGGCTTTAAGGAAACAGTTAATACTTCGGCCTCGCCATTCGGATTGGCTGTAAAATACAAAACGCTTGAAGACTTTGATCCTTTTGTCAGATCGTATTCCTTATCGCGAGTCACACCTGTTACGGCAAAACGTTTCATCATTACAGGACCTTTTATTCCATCCTGATAAACCATGTTGTATATGGTTCTATTATCGTTTTTCTTAAATACATCAACATGTATGATATTTTTACCTACAAAAGCCTTATCAGCAATTTTCACCACCATACACTTTCCGTCCTCGCGAAAAACGATTATATCATCAATATCCGAACAATCGCATATGTATTCATCTTTTTTCAAACCAAAACCAATGAAACCCTCTTCGCGATTAACAAATAATTTAACGTTGGCTACCGCGACACGCGCAGCTACTATGTTGTCGAACTGTTTTATTTCAGTTTTACGTTCGCGTCCTTTTCCGTATTTCTTTTTAAGGGTTTTGTAAAACTCAATTGCAAACTCAATGATATGCGCTATATTATGTTTTACCTGAGTCATTTCATCCTCAATACCTTTTATTATCTCATCGGCCTTGATACTATCGAATCGGGTAATTCGAATCATTTGAATTTTGGTTAAGCGCTCCAAATCCGAATCATTAATCTCCCTAAGTAAGGCCTTTTTATGTGGCTCAAAGCACTTATATAAATATTGATATAAAGATTCCCTATCGGAATATTTCTTAAAATCAATATACATTTCTTCCTTAATGAAGATTTTTTCCAAGGTTGAAAACTGCCAGGCCTCTTCAAGTTCTTTTAGTCTAATCTCCTGTTCGAATTTCAGTAGGTCAACCGTTCTAAAAGCCGACTCCTTGAGCATTTCGTTAACCCCCATAAACAAAGGTTTATCTTTGTAGATAACCCCTGCGTTGGGAGAAATGGGAACCTCGCAGGCCGAAAAAGCATACAGCGCATCGATTGTTTTATCAGGTGAAAAACCTGGCTGAAGGTGAATAACAATCTCTACATTTTCGGCTGTATTGTCTTCTACCTTTCTAATCTTTATTTTACCTTTTTCATTAGCTAAAAGAATGGAATCGATAAGTGAAGTGGTAGTAGTTCCAAAAGGAATCTCGGTTATTACAAGTGTTTTTTTATCTGTTGCGTTAATTTTTGCACGACATCTTATTTTACCTCCCCTTAATCCCTCGTTATAGTTTGAGGCATCCATCATTCCACCAGTGGGAAAATCAGGAAGTATATGCGTTTTTTTTCCTCTTAAAAC
>CANHPJ010000219.1 GCA_947462515.1 Bacteroidota bacterium
AATAAAAAAGCCATAAAAATGGTTTATTCATCACAATAGAAATTTGGTTTTGCAAAAGACAAAAAATGATGCGTAAAAGCAACTATTTCTGGATCAAGTATAAAAGTTGTGGGGGAATATAAAAATACAGAAATATAAGAAAAAAAAAAAACCTGTAAAAGAATTTTACAGGTTTTTAATTTTTGGCGGAGAGTGAGGGATTCGAACCCCCGGACCTATGACAGTCAACAGTTTTCAAGACTGCCGCAATCGACCACTCTGCCAACTCTCCGGGGTCAAAATTACATTTTTTTTTAATTCTCATTACTTTTTTTTCGTTTATTTTGTTTTTTTCTACATTACAAAAATTAAACATTTGATTTACAATTAAATAAATATTAAATTAAAACTATATAAAGATGTAAAAAAGTCAAAAAAAGCACTTTTGCGCAACATTTTTAATACTGTTTTGTTTAAATTGATACGTCATTTATGGTATATTCGCATATAAATTTATATAATATGACTAAAAGAGCTGGTATTCTTTGTCTTTTTTGTTTGTTGATGTTTTCATTCAATGCAGATGCACAAACATTACAAGCTTATTTTAAATACTGCCGATTTAATTCTCCTCAAAATCAAAAATACATCGAAACCTACCTTTCAATTATAGGTAATTCTCTGACTTACAAAAAAAACAACAATAATTTACTTCAGGGCGAAATCGAAATTACTATCATCTTAAAACAGGGCGAAAAAATAAAAGATTATAAAAAATATACACTTCATAGTCCGGAATACAAAGAAGACAGTCTAATTAACTATAAAAACTTTGTTGACCTTCAAAGGCTTAGCGCCGATAATGGAAAATATGAATTAGAATTTCAGATCATTGACAAAAACAATGCAGCCTCTAAAATAATTTCATATTCCGAGCCTCTCGAAATTATTTTTCCAGATTCAACAATTGCTATTAGCGATATAGAACTGATTGAATCACATAGTAAGTCCCAAAACAGGAATGCATTTTCTAAGGCAGGATTTGATATGGTACCTTATGTTGCTGACTTCTACCCTAAAAGTTTAAACAGATTAACTTTTTATACAGAAATATACAATACGAAACAAAAATTAGGTGAGGATGAAAAATTTCTCATCAATTATTATCTGGAAGATTTTGAGCAGGAAAAACAATTAAACGATTATAGCTCATTCTCCAAAAGAAGTGCCACGGACATTGGAATTCTATTTAACGAATTTAATATAGAAAAACTTCCTACGGGCAATTATAATTTTGTTGTGGAACTAAGGAATAAAAACAATGAATTGCTTGACGTAAAAAAACAATTTATTCAAAGAAGTAATCAAGGGGTTGATATTAAAACAGAGGATCTGGCAGGAATTAACCTGGAGAATAGTTTTGTGAGTCAATACGGTAATAACGATTCTCTGTCAGAAATGATTAAATGTCTCAACCCCATTGCCAGCAGGTTGGAAATGGTATTTATTGAAAATCAGCTGAAAAACTCAGATGCAAAATTAAAACAGCAATTCATGTATAATTTTTGGCAAAATCGGGATGCATTAAACCCGGAAAAAGCTTGGCAAAATTATCTTGTAGAAGTTAATAAAGTAGAAAAGGCATATTCTACCAGGTTAAAAAGGGGTTACATGACAGATAGAGGACGCATACATCTGAAATATGGGATACCCAATACCATCAATGCCAATTATAATGAGCCTGACTCTTATCCCTATGAAATTTGGCATTATTATAAAATTGGAAAATTTTCAAACAAGAAATTCGTTTTTTATAATTCTGATTTGATTTCAAATGATTTTGCTTTGCTTCATTCTGATTTGTTTGGTGAAACAAACAATCCCCAATGGAAAGTAATATTGCATTCAAGAAGCACGCAGGTAAATGACTTAGACCAAAATGAACTACCAAATAAAAACTATGGAAATAATGCGGACGATTTATTTAAATCACCCCGATAAGCTTCATAAAAGTTTTTAATTTAGAGAGAAATGATAAAAAGAGTAGCTGTTGTTATATTAAACTGGAACGGTTTAGATTACCTAAAAAAGTTTCTTCCTACTGTTTTAAAGCATAATATAGATTACTCGGAGATCTATCTGGCTGATAATAACTCGACCGATGATTCTGTTGCTTTTGTTCAAGGTAATTATCCCCAGATAAAAATTATTAAAAACGAAATAAACTCCGGTTTTGCGCAAGGTTATAATGATGCTCTATTAAATATAAAGGCTGAATATTATGTATTGCTAAATTCAGATGTAAGAGTTACCGATGATTGGATTAACCCGATTATAACGATGATGGACAAAGACACATCCATAGCAGCCTGTCAGCCTAAAATCAGATCTTTTAACCAACCTGATTATTTCGAATATGCCGGAGCTGGGGGTGGATTCATCGATAATTTAGGATTTCCTTTTTGTAGAGGCCGAATTTTTGACACCATAGAAAAAGACGATGGCCAATATGATGATGTTAAAGAAGTTTTTTGGGCCAGTGGAGCCTGTTTATTTGTAAGATCTGAATTGTTTCATAAGGTAAATGGCTTTGATGGTGATTTTTTTGCTCATATGGAAGAAATTGATCTATGCTGGAGATTAAAAAATTTAGGCTATAAAATTATGTACTGCCCCTATTCTGTTGTTTTCCACGTCGGTGGTGGTACTTTACAATACTTAAACCCAAAAAAAACCTATCTTAATTTTAGAAATAATCTTTATTTATTATTCAAGAATCTTCCACTCAAACAGCTTTTTCAGAAGATTTTTATCAGAATGCTATTTGATGGCATGGCAGCCATTCGGTTTTTGGTAAAAGGTGAAGTAAAACACTTCAATGCTGTTTTAAAAGCGCACCTGGATTTTTATTTGAGTTTCAATAATTTAATTGCTAAAAGAAGAAAGAAAATCAAAAGAAATGATTTTCAACAAGTTTATAGAGGAAGCATTGTATTTCAATACTTTGCAAGAAAACGCAAGGTGTTTTCCAAATTAAATTTCAAGTAAGCTTGCCGAATTCATAGATCTAAAAGCCAGCTCCTACTCCATTTTAAATAATCTACGGATCTGTATTTTTATAAAGCCATTAAAAATTTAATGGTATCCACTCCATCTGCATAATCCCATAAATTTGGGCTCTGCGCTTTGCCAAATGCTGTATATTCCAAATTATTAGAAAGTAGTTGTTCTGGTGTTTTTTGATTTGAAACAAGACATTGAATTTTATTGCAATCTTCTATCAATCTGTTTGTTAAATAGGATTCATCTTCATAATATTCATAAAACAAACATGCTTGAGGCGATGAAAGCCCCTTATCTTCTTTTATAATTAAAAAGCCATTTTCAAGCAAAGGAACCTTACCCAGCAGATAAACAGTTTTATTATAATCGTAATTGTTTGCATACTTATTATTAATCGAAATTTCTTTATAGTTGAAAATCCCTTCAAAAAATTGTTTAAAATCATACCCCTTAGGAACCATCAATTTTGAAATATTTCGGCAACCTAAGCCAAAATATTGAAAAATATCTTTTCCAAGCGCTTCAATATCTTGTAAAGTTTCATTACCATTAATAATTGCAATCGAGTTTCTATTTTTCCTTATTATATTTGGATACTTACCGAAATAATAATCAAAATATCTGGATGAGTTGTCACTTCCTGTTGCAATAACTGCCTCTAATCCCTTAAAAGGAGCCATTGTAAATTCTATGTTTTCCCTGAAACGATTGTCGATAGCAAACAATATATTGGTAAGTGCCGGCAGCAATAATTTATCTTGGGAGGAGAGTTTGCCATAAAAAACATGTCCGCAAATTAGTACACAAAGCATGTCATGAAAGCCAACCATAGGTATATTTCCTGCCATCACAACTCCAATTTTTTTGGGCTGAACGCCATCATTAAACGTCGAGATTTCATACTTATTAATCCATTCATTTAAATTACTTTCATCCAAACTATCGGCAATAGACTTAATAGAAAAAAGTATATTCTCTCGAGTGAACCAACCATTATAGTGAAAACTACTATTTATGGCAAGGTTTAAATCGTTAAATTCAGTATGAAGTATCCCATCATAATTTTCAATTTTATCCTGTTCAGCTAAACTTAAAAATAATTTCAGGCTCTGGCTCAATTTCGAAAAAGCATTTATTCTTTCCTGTAATTCCATTAATTTTATTAATTATGATAGATTCTAAAAAAGTATAAAAGGCTCACTTAAA
>CANHPJ010000220.1 GCA_947462515.1 Bacteroidota bacterium
GACACCGGGCATAACGAAGCCGGTATTTCGGAAGTAATAAATCAAATTTCTATAACACCGCATAAAGACCTTCATTTTATCCTTGGAATGGTAAACGATAAGGAAATTGAAAAGATTCTTTTGATGCTCCCAAAAAATGCCACATACTATTTTTGTAAGGCCGACATTCCAAGGGCTTTAGATGCTAATATACTCCAGCAAAAAGCATTAGAAATAGGACTGAGGGGAAGCACCTACCCCTCAGTAAAGAAAGCCTTGAAAGCAGCTCAAAAAAAAGCCGAAACAAATGATCTGGTGTTTGTTGGCGGAAGTACTTTTGTTGTGGCCGAAGTGGTTTAAAAAAAGAAAGAAAAAATTAGATAAATTCTAAATTCACGCTAGGACTATGGGATCAACCTAAACAAAATCTTTCTTTTGATAAAATTTACACCTCCAAATAACCAAAGAACTTAGCAAAATTAATTTTCAGAACCAAGTTCGTCCAACTCTAACCACCTTAAGGTTTTCAAATCAATTAAATCAATCACGACACCTATACGATTCGATTTATTTTGGATTTCATCTGTTGACAAATTGCCTGATGACAATAAGAATTCCAAATCTAATTTTTCTTTTTCGAGTTTTGCGATTTCAGTTTCCAATTGATCAAACTCTCTTTTTTCATTGAAAGACAATTTTTTTCCTTTAACCTGCTTTACTGCATCATTAATAACTACCTCTTTAACTGCAACTTTAACCTTTTCTACTGAATCTGATTTAGGCAAATTCTTTAATGATTCACGGTAATCAGTATAATTACCCGGAAAATCTTTAATTTTTCCCTCCCCTTCAAAGACGAACATATGATCAACCAATTTATCCATAAAATATCGATCATGGGAAACGATAATCAAGCAACCACCAAAACTTGTCAAAAATTCCTCCAAAGTATTGAGGGTTAGGATATCCAAATCATTGGTTGGCTCATCTAAAATTAAAAAGTTAGGATTTTTTATAAGTACTGTTAGAAGATATAAACGACGCTTTTCGCCTCCACTCAACTTTGAAACAAAAGTATACTGCTGCTCGGGGGTAAACTGGAAATAAAGTAAGAATTGAGATGCAGACATTTTACTTCCGTCACCCAAGGGTATAACCTCGGCAATATCTTTTACAACATCAATGACTCTTTTTTCCTCATTGATTTTAAGACCCTCCTGGGAGTAGTATCCATAAACAATTGTTTCACCAACACTTACGTCACCTGTATCTGGCTTATCTTTACCGGTAATTATGTTCAAGAAGGTAGTTTTACCTACACCGTTTTTACCAACTATTCCAATCCTGTCGCCCGTTTTAAAAGTATAATCAAAACCCTTTAGTATTATTTTATTTTCAAAACTTTTGTTTACTTTATTTAACTCAAGGATCTTACCTCCTATTCTACTCATCTTGACGTTGAGTTCAAGGTCTTTTTCCGATTTTTTTCCTTTAGCCTTGTCCTCCAAATCATAAAAAGCATCGACTCTTGATTTAGATTTTGTACCTCTTGCCTTTGGCATTCTTCGAATCCATTCCAACTCCTTGCGCATCAGGTTCCTGGCTTTATCCGTTTCCCTGCCTTCATTAAATTCTCTTTCCGATTTTTTTTCTAAAAAATAGGCATAGTTACCTTTATAACTATACACATTACCCGATTCCATCTCCATAATTTCGTTGCAGATATTATCTAAAAAATACCTGTCATGTGTTACCATTAGAAGGGTAACGTTTTGTTTGGAAAGATGAGCTTCAAGCCATTCAATCATCTCAAAATCAAGATGATTTGTAGGCTCATCCAAAATAAACAATTCTGGTTCCTCAACAAGCAGTTTACTGAGTGCTAAACGTTTTTTTTGTCCTCCGGAAAGCTCTCCAACCAGCTGGTCTAATTTGGTAATTTTAAATTTAGAAAGTATCTGTTCTATTTTAGTTTCATAATCCCAGGCATTCAACTCATCCATCTTTTCGAAGGCAGCCTGCATGGCATCCCCATCGGAATTATTTGCAATACACTCTTCGTAGGCTTTTATGGCAGAAATTATTTCAGTATCCCCTTGAAAAATAGTTTCTGATACTGTCTTAGTTTCATCGAAAACAGGATCTTGATCCAAAAAACCTACTTTAATTCCTTTTCTAAAGGTTACGTTACCACTATCAGCAGTATCCTTACTGCTAATTATCTTCATTAAGGTAGATTTACCGGTTCCGTTTCTAGCAACGAGCGCCACCCTTTGACCTTTATCTATCCCAAAACTGATATTTTGAAACAACTTCCTTACACCAAATGACTTAGAAAGGTTTTCTATTGAAAGATAATTCATATTCTATTTTTAGATTATTTTTAATTTTTTACTCTACATCAACCAACAAACTCATTAGCTTTTCTATTTTTTGCTTCATAGCCAATGCTGAACAATTATAGTTATTAACTATAAAAGTAAAAGCTATTAATTCTCCTTTTCTGTTTGACACATAACCAGCATAACTTCTTACGCGAGACATATATCCACTTTTAGCTCTTAAATTTCCTTCAGCTGCAGTTCCTTTTAACATATTCGCAAGCGAACCTGTTTTACCGGCAATAGGCAGAGAGTTATAAAAAGACTCGAACTCTTTACTGGATTGCATGTATTCCAAAATAAAGGTAATTTGTTTAACTGTTATTCCGTTTGCTCGAGACAATCCGCTTCCATCAGCAATGAATAAGCCTTCGGTATTCATTCCTTTAGACTGCCAGAATTCTTTAAGGGCTTGAGCACCAAAAATGGTCTCACTATTATTTTTTATTTCCAACCCCAGGTGATTTAGCAGGTTTTCGGCATAAGAATTAACACTTTTAAGATTAGTATAATATACTATACTATCTAGTTTTGGAGAGTATTCGGTATAAATATCAATTCTTTTATTTTTATTTAGGGGATGAGGCAGAGGACTTTCAGAAATAACAATTCCAGAATCTTTTAGTTCTTTATCGAATAAAATGGCTGCCAAATAAGCTGGATTTGGAATTGCACCCCTGACTTTAAATGACTTTTGACCGGAAGGAATGGTACCTTTAATTATGTGATTATAAGAATTAGGAGCACCAAAAATGGAACAATTATCATTTGGATTTTCGCTAGATTTAACTTCGTTTTGAAGGTTAAGATATGGTATGGGTGGATAAATCCCTTTTACAAAAGTGCTATCTCCGGGCTTTTCGCCCGACTCGAATTCTATTTCATAGCAATTATCAAATACAGATAATCCACAGGCACCCGCTCCAAAATAATTACCTATATCTCCCCAGGTCCAAGTAGAAGGAATTACATCAGAATGAAAAAAGCTAGGATCTGCAATAATAGATCCATTTATTTTTTTTATCCCAAGAGAGGATATAGCCGTAGTCCATTTTTTCAAAAAAGCAAGCTGTCCCAAGGAGTCTGAAAACAAAGCAGAACCTAAAGCAGGATCTCCTCCTCCTTTGATGTACAAATTACCATTAAGGGTATTGTTTGAATCAATTGTTCCGTCGTATTGAAGAAGTGTTGAGAACTTATAAGAGCTACCAAAAACGTTTAAGGCTGCTGAAGTGGTAAGCAATTTCATGGTAGAGGCCGGCACTAAACTAAGATCACTATTTATATCTGCGACTATTTGTTTAGAGATTACTTTTTGAGCAAAAAAACTTATAGAGGCATTTTTTAAATCGTTATCCTGAACAAGTTTTTGAATAGAAAGTAACAGTTCTCCCCTACCTCCTTCAGTTTTAGCAAGTTCTTGAGAAAAAAGTGACTGAACTGTTCCGAATACAAAAACAGAAAAAAGAACAGTTAAATAGTTAATCATAAAACTTTGACATGTAAGCACAAATGTAAAATTAAAAATTCGCATTTGGTATTGTGCAAAACATTATAATTGTATCTTTATTTTAAATATAAATCTAAGACATGTGCGGTATTACTGGCATTTTTGCATTTAAGGAAAGAGGAAAAGATTTTTTTAGTAAAATTGATGCCTCTGTTTCTGCCTTAAGTAAAAGAGGTCCAGATGGAAATGGCACTTTCAAACACAATAACATTGCACTGGGTCATGCCAGACTCTCGATTATTGATACCTCGCTAGCAGGAGCACAACCGGCAACTGACATTACAGGAAGATATACCATAGTTTTCAATGGAGAATTCTATAATTACAGAGAACATAGAAATCAACTAATAAAAAAAGGTGTTGAATTTAAA
>CANHPJ010000221.1 GCA_947462515.1 Bacteroidota bacterium
AAAGACATGCTTTCTGCATTTCTCAATACTGGCACCATTAAGCCTTTAGGAGCACTAACGGCTATTCCAATATCAGCATATTTATGATATACAATTTCCTCGCCATCAATCATGGCATTAACTGCCGGGAATAAATGAAGCGCTTCGGTTACCGCTTTGGTAAAGAACGACATAAAGCCAAGTCCTACACCATGTGTTTCCTTGAATTTGTCTTTGTACTTGTTTCTTAGGTTCATCACATGGCTCATGTCTACTTCATTAAAGGTAGTAAGCATGGCCGTAGTGTTTTTAACTGACACCAAACGTTGAGAAAGTTTTTTCCTCAATGGGGTCATTTTTTGAACATCTTTATCTCTGGCGCCCCATCCATTTTCTTGCTCAAAAGTAAAGCCTGCAGCTAGCGTTTTCAAAACATCATCTTTTGTTATTCTGCCGTCTCTGCCGGTGGCTACCACTTTATTTGCGGGAACACCTTTTTCTTCCATTATTTTTTTTGCTGCCACAGATGGTAATCCATTGGCATAGCTTGTTTCTTTAGTAGCCACAGCAATAGCAGGCTCAGGGGCTTTTTGTTCGGCAACTGCTGCTGCTTTTACAGTTTCTGCAGGCTTGGCAACACCCTCTGCAGAAGTATCGATGGAGCATGCTACATCGCCTACTTTAACGGTATCACCTGCCGGGGTGATAATATGCAGCTTGCCTGCTTGTTCAGCATTTATGGTAAGGGTTGCCTTATCTGAATCTATTTCGCAAAGTTCTTCATCCTTTTGAACATAATCACCTTCTTTTTTCAGCCAGTTGGCTATCTGTACTTCGGTGATTGATTCGCCCGGACTGGGAACTTTCATTTCAATGATTGCCATATCTTTTATTTATATGTTTTATACTGTTTTGGCCTTTTTTAAAGGATAATTCTCTTTATCATTTGTTTCTTAGCTTACCAAAGCTTTTTCAAATACTTTGCTAATAATACCTGCTTGCTGTTCAGCATGTAATTTGCTGTAACCTGTTGCAGGACTGGCATTTTCATTTCTTGAAATTACTTTCAAGTTTGGTATGTGAGCAATTAGTTTTCTGAAAATAAATGACCAAGCTCCCATATTCTCAGGTTCTTCCTGTGTCCAGAAAATTTCTTTGGCGCCACTGTATTTTGCCAAAACCTCTTTTATCTGGTTTAATGGCAAAGGATAAAGTTGTTCCATCCTTACCAAAGCTACTTCCTTCAGGTTTTCTTTTTCCCTGAATTCGTTTAACTCATAGTATATTTTACCCGTACACAATATAACTCTGTTAACTTCAGCGGCATTAACACGACTATCATCAATTAGCTCCTGAAATTTATTTTCGGTAAAGTCTTTTAATGAAGAAACGCATTTAGGATGACGCAATAAGCTTTTTGGGGTAAACACCACCAATGGCTTGCGGAACTCACGGTGCAATTGTCTTCTTAATATGTGGAACATATTGGCCGGCGTTGAGCAGTTCGCAACTTGCATATTATTGTCACCACACATTTGCAAGAATCTTTCCATTCTGGCACTTGAATGTTCCGGCCCCATACCTTCATACCCATGAGGCAGAAGCATTACCAGTCCATTCATTCTTCTCCATTTTTTTTCTGCACTGGTAATAAACTGATCAATAATGATTTGTGCACCATTAAAGAAGTCACCAAACTGAGCTTCCCAAATTGTTAGTGCATCAGGCGTCGCCATGGAATACCCAAATTCGAAGCCTAGAACACCGTATTCAGAAAGTAAAGAGTTGTAAATTTCCAACTTAGCCTGCTCTTTGCTGAAGTTGTTCAGTGGAATGTATTCTTCTTCCGAATCTTCAATTTTTATAACAGCGTGACGGTGAGAGAAAGTTCCTCTTTCCACATCCTGTCCGCTAAAACGAATAGGATATTTTTCGTTAAGCAAGGTGGCATAAGCCATTGATTCACCCATGGCCCAGTCATAGCTATCATTGGTAATCATATCCTGGCGGTCTTTAAAAAGCTTGGTAATCTTATTAAAAAACTTTTTCTCTGCCGGAAGTTGAACGATTTTGTTTGCTATATCGAGAAACAATTCTTTGCTAACCGATGTGTTGGGCGACGATAAGAAATCATCTTTGGTAGACATTCTTTTACCGGTCCAGGCACCTTCTAAAAAGGATGTAATTTTAGCTTTTTCAGCTTGTTTGGCTTCGTCAAGCATTTGCTGAAGCAAAGCCTTGAAGCTTTTCTCCATTTCGTCGGCTAGGTTGCTATTAACATCGCCTTGTGCCATCAGCTTCTGATTATAAATCTGTCTTGGGTCGAGATGTTTTGCAATTTCCTTATATAGAATAGGTTGTGTAAAACGAGGCTCGTCGCCCTCATTATGACCATATCTTCTATAACAAAGTATATCTACAAATACGTCTCTGTTGAACTTCTGACGGAATTCCATGGCCAGCTTACAAACATAAACCACAGCTTCTACATCGTCTCCATTAACATGAAATACCGGAGAAAGTACCACTTTGGCTACATCGGTACAATAAGTGCTGGATCGTGCATCGAGGTAGTTGGTAGTAAATCCAACCTGGTTATTGATTACCAAATGAATTGTTCCTCCGGTTTTATAGCCGTCTAGGTTCATCATTTGCAATACTTCATACACTATGCCCTGGCCGGCAATAGCGCCATCGCCATGTATTAAAATAGGAGCTACCTTGTTGAGGTCGCCGGCATGTCTTTTGTCTATTTTGGCTCTTGCAATACCCTCAACTACCGGGTTAACGGCCTCTAGGTGAGATGGGTTAGGGGTAAGGCTGAGGTGAATTTGTTTTCCGGTATTTGTTTTTTGGTCGCTGGAATATCCCAAATGATATTTAACATCGCCGTCAAATAGCGAATCTTCGGCACGGTAGCCTTCAAATTCGGTAAAAATATCCTTATAGGTTTTATTTAATATGTTGGCAAGGACATTTAAGCGTCCTCTGTGCGCCATGCCAATCACATAGTCCTGAATGCCAAGATCGGCTCCCATTTCTATTACGGTGTCAAGCGCCGGTATGAGCGTTTCGGCTCCTTCCAATGAAAATCTTTTTTGACCAACGAATTTGGTATGTAAAAAGTTTTCGAAGACTACTGCTTGGTTTAGTTTATTAAGAATGGTTTTTTTCTCATCCAAAGAAAAATTAGGAGTGTTTTTGGTTTTCTCCATTTTCTCCTTCATCCAGCTTAATACCTCTGGGTTACGCAGGTACATAAATTCTACACCTATTGACTGGCAGTATGTTTGCTTTAAATGATCAATGATGTCTTTTAGCTTGGACGGCCCTATTCCTATTTGAGTTCCGGCTTGAAAAACCACTTCCATGTCGGAGGTGCTTAAGCCAAAATTTTCAATATCCAAGGTTGGCTTATATTGTCTTCTTTCCCTTACAGGATTGGTTTTTGTAAAAAGATGTCCTCTTGTTCGGTAACCGTTAATTAAGTTGATTACGTTGAATTCTTTTATAACATTTTCCGGTATCTCACCAGATGGAATTTCTTCGAAGTTTGTTCTTGCAAATTCAAAACCTTCAAAAAACTTAATCCATGAAGCATCCAGGCTTTCAGGTTGCTTTAAATACTGCTGATATAATTCATCAATGCTTGAAATATCGGCATTGCTTAAATAGGTGTGTTTATCCATTTTTGGGAAACTAAAAAAATCAGGCAAATGTACAATTTTATTGAGAAAAACGAACAGAAATTTCCTCTAGAAAAAACAGCACTCAATCATTCTAGCTCATCCTGGTGATTTCTGTTTTCATTTTCCTTATAATAGGTTCTAATAACCACTTTTTGTAATTCCCTTTTGATAATCAAATCACTGATCTCTAGCACTTTAACATCAATCGAGTGCATGATGATTTGCGAGAGTTTTTTTTCAGGCACATCAATTCTATACAACAGGCTTAAAAATTTCTCGTAATTGCTGTTTAACAAGTTTTCTATATATGGACTTATTTGGGAAGTTAACTCCTCGTAGGCCGAGTTTTCATTTCCTGAAAAATGAATTTCCATGCCATACAAATCGAAATCCTTCTTTATCTGCTCTACCGTTAGTGTCAGCAAGTCTATATGGTTGGTATATTCCGTTAGGTCAGTTAAGTTCATCTACAAATCAATACGCAAATCACTTACCGGAATGTTATTTACCAAATGACTTTCTACAATTCTCGATACATCCTCTTGTTTTACACCGCCATAAAAAACG
>CANHPJ010000222.1 GCA_947462515.1 Bacteroidota bacterium
CTCCCACAGTAGTTTCGTATTTTTCCGGAAAGCCCTCAATAAAATCGTGGGCATTGGCTTTTTTGGCAGCCTCTATAACCTCCTGAGCCGAAGCTTTAGGATTACCATAGGCAATGTTTTCGAAGATGGTTCCGCCAAATAACAACACATCCTGAGGTACAATGGCCATTTGGTTTCTTAGATTAGTCAAATTATATGTTTTAATTTCTTTATCGTCAATAAATATATTGCCTGACTGAACATCATAAAAACGAAGCAATAGAGAGGCTATGGTAGATTTGCCTGCGCCACTCGGGCCAACAAGAGCTATTAACTGTCCTTTATTGATGTCGAAACTTACCCGTTTTAATACAGGAGTATCTTTTCTTCCGGGATAAGAAAACTCAACATCATTAAATCTAATTCTTCCTTCTATTTTATTGGAATCATCAACATTGTTTTCATGAAACAAGGTTATTTCCTCTGTTTTCTCGTCTAAAATCTCAAAGATTCTTTCTGTTGACCCAATGGCTTTTTGAATTTGAGCGTACAGTTCGGCAATGCCTCCTATAGATGCTCCAACAAAAACAGAATAAAGTACAAATTGAAACATCGCACCCATTGATAACTCATTATCATTAACCATTCTTACCCCATACCAGATGACAAACACAATAGATCCGAACAAGCAAAAAATGATGAATGAGGCAAATGCCCCGCGAGCTTTACCTCCCTTTAAGGCGGTTATTAAAATATCGTCGGTACTTTTGGAATATCTAGTTATTTCAAAAGCTTCGTTTGCAAAGGCTTTCACATTGGCAATTCCTTGAAGGGTTTCTTCTACGATTGTATTTGACTCGGCGGTTCTATCTTGAACCTGCTTAGATATTTTACGAATGTATCTTCCAAAAAAAACGGCTATTATTGCTAAAAGAGGAACTATAGAAAGCATGATAAGCGTCAGCTGAACAGAAGTATACATCAAAAAGGCGATTCCTCCTATAATAACAATAAACTGACGTAAAAACTCTGCTATAGTAGTAGTAAATGTATCTTGAAGTTGAGATAGGTCGGAAGATATTCTGCTGTTCAATTCACCCACTCTTCTTTGAGCAAAGAAAGACATTGGCAAGGTGATCAAATGTGAATATGTCCCCTGCCTGAGTGCTGAAAGCATGCTCTCTGTAACGTTTACAAATAAGGCAATTCTGAAATAGGAAAATACCGCTTGCGCAGAAAATACCAGCAATAAAATAAGTCCAACTTCATTAATGTTTTCTATCGTGGAAGTTTTTGCCTGGTCGATCAACTTACCCATTAGCATTGGAAAAGCAAGGGCTGTCAAACTCGTCAAAAACAAAAATACTAAGCCTAAAATAAATTTAGCCCTGTGAGGCTTAAGATATAAATATATGCGGGATACTTTTTTGAGTGATTCTTTTGTGATTTTTGCCTTAGGCAAATCTTCTCCCTTTTGTTTTCGAGCCATTTACTGAAATTTTATTGCAAAGTTAATTTTTTTGACATAATTTGCTCCTTATTATTTATTAATTAGCCTGTTAGGCTCATAATTATTGAAAGCAGAATATTTTTTAAATAAAAACATCAAATAATTTTGCCGGATAAAAAAAAGCTGCTATTTTTGCAACCCATTAAATAAGTTTAAGACGAGTAAAAATTATATATCATGAGCAAAAGAACATTCCAACCTTCAGTTAGAAAAAGAATTAACAAGCATGGCTTCAGAGATAGAATGGCTAGTGCTAACGGAAGAAGAGTTTTAGCCGCAAGAAGAGCTAAAGGTAGAAAAAGACTTACTGTATCTGACGAGAGATATAAAAAAGGTTAATATTTAACCTCAGTATAATTTCATTCCAAATTCTTAAAGGTGTTGTTAACTCAACACCTTTTTTATTTTTTTATAAGACGGTTATAAAGACGAATAGGCAACTTTTGGGATTGTTCTCAAAGCATCCATTTCTAATCTGCCAAGCAGGTTTCAAGGATTAATAATCCTGACTAATCAACAACAAGTTTCTCCACTCCAAAAGCTCCACTGATACTTTCATCCGAAACAAAAAAACACCAGTGTAAAAAGCTATCAGAAAAGATCAATCCTGAAAATTGCAGCAAGCGAAAATCAAGCATAAATATTTGTTAATCTAAAGAGGAAAAACTCGATATTTCTCGATTACTAAAATAAGGTTTCAACTGTTTTTTAAATACAAAACAGATCTTTAACTGGACTTTAGAATTACTCCCAACAATTAATTCGCCTGATTTTAATTGTATTTCAAATCTTAATAATCGACTTTAAATTAAACTAGATACATTATGTACTTTGTTGAACAAAAAAAAGAGGCGATCTGAAAAGATCGCCTCTTTAAATAATTGGATTTTAAAAAAAAAACTACTGTTTTACAACTTTCATAGTTTTTATGAAATCACCTTGTTTAATAACAACATTGTAAACTCCGGACAAACATTCTGAACCTATCTCTTTAGAAGATAATTCTGCAACATCAACCGAATGATTTTCAACCAATCTTCCTGTCATATCATACACTGTAATCTCAACAGACTCGTCGCTATCAGATTCTAATGAAAACTTAAAGCTGTTTAAAAAAGGATTAGGATATGTATTCAATACAACATCATTTAAAACTTTTGACGTTGCTTTTCTGGCTACAACAACAGAACTATTTACTTTAATGGTACCATTTTTTGTAATAGCTGCGCAGCCTCCTGTAGTTGTTAATGTATAAGTCAATGCTGCTGCTGTTACAGCAGTAGGTGTGCCACTTATAGTAACTTTTCCGGATGCAAAAGATGATACGACACCAATTGGCAAACCTGTAACAGTTGCACCTGTCGCATTAGTTATAGTGTATACGATTGGTTTAATAGCAGTCTTCACTGTTACTGTTTGGGCATCAGTTCCTACTGCGGAAGTTAATACTGCATTGGCCTTTAAAGAAGTTATTGAAAAAGAAAATGTAGAGGTTTTACAATATCCCGTTAGAGTACCTGTAATATTATAAGTGCCTTCAGAAATTGGAGTGTTTCCAATGATACTGATTGTTTTTGTTGCAGGATCAAATGGAGAAGCAGTTAAACCAGCTGGTAATCCTAAAGTAGTTCCTGCAACACCACTTTTAGTGTGTGAGAAAGAAACACCGGAAGCAACATTGAACTTGTAGGCAATAGGACTGATTGCAACACCTGCACATTTAGTTTGAGTATTGGAGCCAGCAGCAGAAGTCAAAGTAACAATCGTAGCAGGTAAGATTGTAATTGTTCCTCTAGCAGAAACAGGACATCCTCCGGAGGCAGTTGTAGTTGTAACTGTATAGCTATAAGTCCCTGCAATACTTGCAGTTCCGCTTATGTTAGCACCATTTGCTGCGTAAGGATTGGATAATGGGGCACCCCAATATCCGGTAACTCCACCTGGCAAACCTGTAAATGTAGCTCCGTTTGCTCCTGTTGTGGCATAAGCAATCGCATTGATAGGATTATTTACACATACTGATTGGGCATTTGATCCTACAGGTGTAGACAAAGTCAATGTACTTAGTGCTTTTACGGTTATAGTTCCGCTAGCTGTTGCTGTAGCTCCTGTTAAATTAACAACATATGGGTATATACCCGGAACAGAAGAAACACCAGAAATTGTTAACTTATTGGCTGCCCATATATAAGTAATACCTGCAGGCAAACCTGTAACTGTTGCGTTTGTTGCTAAAGTTGTTGTGTAAACGATGTTCGTAATTGCTGTGCCTGAGCACTTTGACTGAATGTTGGTTCCACTTGCAGAAGTTAAAGAAACAGAACCTGTAGCAAGTTCAATGCTGCTCGCTTCATCCCCTAAAACATAACTAGAAGCTATTGTCACATTGCTAAATGAAAACAAAATCATTGCTGCAGCCAAGCTTGCTTTAGTAGTTTTAGAAATTTTGAAATTTAATTTGGTTAGGGTTTTTTTCATAGTTTAAAAGTTTTAGTTTTATCAAAAATACAATTAAAACTAAACAAAAACAATACCTAGAACATAAAGTCAAACCAAAACATTATCAAAACCAATAAAACCGAAGTATAAGGCCTGAATATATTTTAATTCGGGTTAAGTCAAAACAAGAAAATGTTCAGTTTAATCTTAGTGATTTTTACTTTTATATCCAATTCCATAAGAAGAAATCAAATATC
>CANHPJ010000223.1 GCA_947462515.1 Bacteroidota bacterium
CCGCCGCAGGCATTTGAAACAAAGAGTTTTTTAATGCCCAAATATTTCATCACTCTCACCGGAAAGGTAACCTGTTTCATGTCATAGCCTTCATAATAATGAAAACGGCCTTGCATTGCGACCACATTTTTCCCACCCAAAATACCAAATATCAATTTGCCAAAGTGTCCCTCAACTGTTGATACCGGAAAGTTCGGGATCTCCTCATAGGGTATGATATGTTTTATTTCAATTTCTTTAACCAAGCCACCCAGGCCAGTTCCAAGAATGATACCTATTTCGGGTCTTAAATTTATTTTTGATTGAATAAACTCCGAAGTTGATTTTATATTATCTAACATGGTCCAATATGTGGTTGTTAAAATTTATTTCGTCGTTGCCATGAAAAATTACTTCTAGGGGCAAATAAAAAATTGGTAAATCAGCAAGCAAAGCAGAAATTTCCGGATCTAGAAGTCTCATGGAATCTTTTTCTGTAGTGATGATGATTTTTTTTGAACTAGCAATGCTGTTAAATGTTTTATGAAGCTCATTGATGTCATCTGAAGTATATTGATGATGATCTGCAAATGCCATTGGGATAACTTCTGAAACTTTACTCTTGAGATAATATTGAATATTAATTGCTTTGGCAATTCCTGTTAAAACCAAAAAAGAATAATTGCGCTCAAAATAATATTCCTTTGTAAATGGATTCTCCTCCTCAGGCTTGTTTAGAGGCACTAAATCACCATACTTGGTATATGAAAAGTAAACTCTCTGATATGGTTTAGGGTTTATTTTATCTAATATGGAACGTCTGTCTAAAGGAGAAAAGATATTGGGTGTTTTCGTAACTATAATAATGTCAGCCCTGGAAGCACCACCGGCAAATTCTCTCAAGTTACCCGTAGGGAGCATAAAATCATTGCTGTATAAGTCGCTATATTCTGTAAGCAAAATTGATAGGCCAGGGGTGACATACCGATGCTGAAATGCATCGTCCAGTAGGATTGCCTTTATCTCTGGTTTTATGTTTAACAGATTTTTAATTCCTTTAACGCGATTAGCATGAACTGCCACAGAAACGGACTTGAATTTTTTAAAAATCTGCATTGGTTCATCTCCGATTTCTTTCGATTTGGTGTTTTCGTCGGCCAATATAAATCCACTGGTTTTTCTTCCATAGCCTCTGCTTAAAACGGCTGTTTTATGCTTGGGAGTTAATAATTTAATCAGGTATTCAATATGAGGAGTTTTACCTGTTCCTCCTGCTCGTAAATTTCCGACAGAGATGATTGGTATGTTGAAACTTTTTGATGGGAGTATGCCAAAATCAAAGCAGATATTTCTAATCCAGGTTATTATTCCATAGAGCAATGAAAATGGAATCAATAGTAGCTTTAGTGTTTTCATTTCTTTTTAGTTAAGGAATTAAAACCTAATTTAAGATGTCAGTTTTCTTAAGATAACTAACCATAATGACCTCAATTTTGCTTAAAAATAAAAAATAAATGTTTAAAATCAAGTAAATTCTTGATGTAGTTTTTGCAATTTGAAGCATTGACTTGCTGCTAAGGAAATTTTATTGCTCTTAAATCAGCTCTAACTATTTTGTCAACTACCCTATTATAATTTTTTTCAATTCCTTGTTTTTGATGTGCTTTAACTTTTAAAAAGTTAACTTGATAGTGTTGAATTTGATTCAATAACATTTCCACCAAGTCATAATTTTGGATTTTTTTTCCTTTTTTGGTGATAAAATCATTTGAAAGTAATCTGCTTTTCCTTTCCGGAATATTTACCAAATACTGGCTGTCGGAATATAGGTTAAGACTAGAAAATTTTATTTTGTTCACCAAAATATAATCTAGTGCTTTTATTGCTGCGGTTAATTCCATGCGGTTGTGGTTTGTATCGCACTCTTGCCCTTTTATTATAGTTTCTTGTTTTTCAATAATTATGATGGCCGCCCAGGTTCCTTGTTTTTCTTTCGGAAAGCAGCTTCCATCAGTATATATGTTTATTTGAGGCATAATTTTACTGCCTTAGTTTTTCAAAGGATATTCCCAGTTTTAATTCAAAATCTCTCATTCTTTTTGTTTCACTTTGAGTCAACAAGCAAAGGGATATTCCTTTTTTACCGGCCCGCGCCGTTCTTCCGCTTCTGTGTGTATAATAATCTATTTGTTCGGGAAGCTGATAATGTATTACATATGCCAGGTTCTCAACGTCTATGCCTCTTGCGGCCATGTCGGTGGCTACTAATATCTGAAGTTTGCTGTTTTTAAAAGCTCTCATCACTTTCTCTCGCTCTAATTGAAGTAAATCTCCATGTATGGCTTCTGTCAGATAATTTTTTCCTTGTAGTTGTTTGGCCAGTGTTTGGCTTCCGGCTTTGGTTTTACAAAAAATAATACCTCTGTTTTGGCCTTGTTGTTTTAAAAATTGAACCAAGTTTTGAAGTTTTTCGTCGTCAGGACAAACCAAAAATTGATGATCAATGTCCTTGTTTACAATGCTGTTTTTATCTACCTGAATTTTGGTAGCATCCTTGGCCATGTATTTATCTATGATTTCCAAAATTTCCTTAGGCATTGTTGCTGAAAATAACCAAGTATTTCTGCTTCCTGAGGTATGATTTAAAATGGTATCAATGTCATTTTTAAAACCCATACTCAGCATTTCGTCAGCCTCGTCCAGTACAAGTGTTTTTATATGGCTAATATCCAAGGCTTTGCGCTCAAGCAGGTCTATGAGTCTTCCCGGGGTTGCCACCACAATGTGAGTTGGTCTTTTTAATGCTTGTATTTGCTTGTCTATGTATTCACCGCCATAAACGGCTTCTACAAATATCCTGTCTGAATATTTGGTAAAATAAAACAGCTGTTTTGCAATTTGTTGGCCAAGTTCTCTTGTTGGACATAATATCAATGCCTGAACTTTTTCGTTTTTTGGATTTATCTTTTGTAATAGAGGCAGTCCGAAGGCAGCCGTTTTGCCTGTTCCTGTCTGGGCCTGACCAATAAAGTCGGTTCCTGTTTTTAATAAAAAAGGTATAGCTTTTTCCTGTATTTCTGTTGGGGTGGTTATTTTGTTTTCGGTTAAGCCTTTAATTAATTCTTTTGATATTCCTAAATCAGCGAAAGTTTTCAATGTGTTTTTATTTTATGAAATGTAAATATAAATCAATTAATTCACAATGAATTAAACTTCTATAGCTTGCAGAAAATATTCTGTTTCTATGTGGTACATTAATAAAAAAAATAAAATGATTCAGGTTTTATTGCGTATTGATTTTTTGTTTTTGAAAACCTTAAACCATAAACAAAATAATTCAAAATCATCATAAAACCAGATATTGCCAATTTTAATTAAATTAGCTCTTTAGTTATCATGTTATCTATTCGTTTTTAAACAATGAAAATACGAGATATTACAAAGGTTTTAGAGGATTTTGCTCCTTTGGCTTTTCAGGAGAGTTACGATAATTCGGGTTTGTTGATAGGTAACAAGGATAATGCTGTTACTTCTGCTTTGTTGTGTTTGGATGTTACCGAAGCAGTTTTGGAAGAGGCAATGGCAAAATCTTGCAATCTAATAATTGCTCATCATCCTTTAATTTTTAGCGGTGTAAAAAAACTAAATGGCTCCAATTATGTGGAACGCATTATCATCAAAGCCATTAAAAACGACATAGCCATTTATGCCTGTCATACTAATTTAGATCATGTTAAAGCGGGTGTCAATCTTAAAATTTGTCAGAAACTCGGCATTGTCAATACGAAGATACTCTCACCTAAAGCCGGTTTGTTCAGAAAGCTGGTCACTTTCATACCGCATAGCCACCATCAGCAGGTAAAAACCGCACTGTTTGAGGCAGGTGCAGGTCATATTGGGGAGTATTCCAATTGTAGCTTCAGCTCAACGGGTAATGGCACTTTTAAAGCGTCAATAAATGCGAATCCCTATGTGGGTCAATTGGATGCAGAGCATCAGGAGTCGGAAATAAAATTGGAAACAGTTTACCCTGTTTATGCCGAAAGCAATGTCATTCAGGCTCTTAAGATCGCTCATCCCTACGAAGAGGTGGCTTATGATGTTTTTGATCTGGAAAA
>CANHPJ010000224.1 GCA_947462515.1 Bacteroidota bacterium
AAGGTAATGCCTGAATTAAGAAGAGCTCAAATCAAAATCAGTGCTGAGAAAACAAGCAGAACCGATAATCAAATTTCTGCTCTGATCTCTACCACACCTGATTCTTTATCTGTTGAGGAAGTTCTTTATGCTGCAACACTAACCAGCGACTTAGATGCAAAATTAAAAATTTATCAAACTGCTGAAAAATTATACCCAAGCGATTGGAGAGGAATCAACAACGTTGGTTACATCTATATTCTTCAAAACAAATTAGCTGATGCTCAAGTTCAATTTGAAAAGGCAGCTAAAATTGAAAACAAAAATGCTGTTATCAAAAACAACTTAGGAATTATCGCCCATATAAAAGGCGATAAATCAAAAGCTTCTGCATTATTTAATGATGCTTCTGCTGATAAAAATGCTCAATACAATTTGGGTATTATTAACATCAAAAATGGTGATTACGTTACTGCTGTTAATAACATGTCAGGATTCAATACTTTTAATGCTGCTTTAGCAAAATTATTATCCGGAAACAGTGAAGGTGCTTTGTCTACTTTAGAGGCTTCTGCTGATAAGGATTCTGCCCTTGGTTACTACCTTAAGTCAATCGTTGGCGCTCGTTCCGGAAATCAGGAGTTAATGATTAACAACATGAAATCTGCTATTTCTAAAGATGCTTCATTAAAAGATAAAGCAAAACAAGATATGGAGTTTCAAAAATATAAAACAGACGCTGCATTTAACGGTCTTTTATAATACTTATTGATTTCATTTTTAATCCCGCTTCGAGTAATCGAAGCGGGATTTTTTTTACCCAAAACAGAATAGATTATCTTTTATATTAGCGAATAAAAAAGCTTAAGTGCAGCTTAAAAAAAGACAAATCACTTATTCTATCAAAGAAGATTTTATCTTTGCATTTTATCTTAAAAACCGATGAGTAAACAATTTTATTCCGACCTTAAATTAGGAGTTTTAGGCGGTGGACAACTAGGAAGAATGTTAATTCAAGATGCCCTGAATTTCAATTTAAACATAAGTATATTAGATCCTGATCCTGAAGCTCCATGTAAAAACATTGCGAGTGAATTTACTGTTGGAAATCTGTTGGATTTTGATACCGTTTATGCGTTTGGTAAAAAAATGGATATGCTAACCATCGAAATCGAACATGTAAATGTAGATGCTTTGGAAGCACTGGAAAAAGAAGGTGTAAAAATTTTTCCACAACCCAATGTATTGCGAATAGTTCAGGATAAAGGACTTCAAAAAAAATTCTATCAAGAAAATGGTATTGCCACTGCAGATTATTTTTTAGTAGAAAACAAAAATGACATATCTGATTTCACCTCCCATTTCCCCTTCATGCAAAAACTCCGAAAAGGAGGATATGATGGAAAAGGAGTAACCAAACTGCAGGACATATCAAATTTTGACCATGCCTTTGACGCACCAAGTGTCCTGGAGAAGTTTGTGGATTTCGAAAAAGAAATATCCGTAATTGTGGCTCGAAACAGCAATGGAGAAATAAAAACGTATCCACTTGTTGAATTGGACTTTAATCCTGAAGCCAATTTGGTAGAGTTTTTGTTTTCACCTGCCAATGTAAGTGCTCATATTGAAGAGTTGGCTTCTAAAATAGCTGTAAATGTTGCCGAATCTTTAAAAATAGTTGGCATACTTGCTGTAGAAATGTTCTTAACAAAAAATGGAGAAATCTTGGTAAACGAAATAGCACCCAGACCACATAACAGTGGACATCAGACTATTGAAGCAAATTATACTTCTCAATATGAGCAGCATTTGCGTGCCATATTAAATTTACCATTGGGAGCAACTACTATATCTTCAGCAGCTGTTATGGTTAACCTTTTGGGCGAAAAAGAATACTCCGGCAGTGTTATCTATTCCGGCTTGGAAGAAGTACTTGCCATGGGCGGTGTTAAACTGCACCTGTATGGAAAAACAACCACAAAACCATTCCGAAAAATGGGACATATAACCATCTTGGGAAAAACATTGAGCGAAGCAAAGGAAAAAGCCATTATTGTAAAAGAAAAATTAAAAGCTATTTCCTGATTATAAATTGGTTAAAAAAATATAAAAAACATGAAAGCAAAAGTAGGCATCATAATGGGCAGCAAGTCAGACCTTGCAATAATGAAAGAAGCAGCCGATGTATTGGAAAAACTAGAAGTTCCTTTTGAAATAACTGTGGTATCTGCCCACAGAACTCCGGAACGCATGTTTGAATACGCTAAATCAGCTGTAAATCGTGGTTTAAAAGTAATTATTGCAGGTGCCGGTGGAGCTGCTCATCTTCCTGGAATGGTTGCCTCACTTACTCCCCTGCCCGTAATTGGAGTGCCTGTTAAATCAAGTAACTCTATAGATGGCTGGGACTCTATATTATCCATACTTCAAATGCCTAATGGTGTACCGGTAGCAACCGTTGCACTGAATGCTGCGCAAAATGCCGGTATTTTAGCCGCTCAGATTGTTTCTGTTGCAGATGATGATTTGCTTAACAGATTGACAGAATTTAAGGTTGGATTAAAAAATAAAGTACTTGAATCAACCGCTGAGTTTAATCATTTACCTTATAGCTTTAAAGTTTAATGGCTTTTAAAACAATAGCCATTTTTATTATTTCTCTTCCCTTTTTTAAATTATTCGCCGGAAATGACAATCCTCAATTAGGAGCCCGTGCAGCAGGCATGGGCAATGCGACTGTCACCCTAAGTGATATATGGTCCGTTTCTCACAACCAGGCCGGACTTGCCTTTTTGAAAAAACCCACCATCGGCTATTACTATGAAAATCGATTTTTGTTGAAAGACATAAGCACTAAAGCTTTGGCATTTGCTTTGCCTGTAAAAAGTGGTGTTTTTGGCTTTAGCTTGAATTATTCCGGTTTTTCCCTCTATAATGAAAGTAAACTAGGACTAGCTTATGCCAAGGCTTTTGGAGAGAAACTAACTATAGGGATGCAGATGAATTATATGAGCTTAAGAATTGCAGAGGGATATGGCAAAAAATCGTCATTGACAGCCGAAATTGGAATCCAGTCTAAACTTACTGATGAACTCACCTTAGGAGCGCATGTTTTTAACCCAACGCAAGCTAAACTTGCTGATTATAATAATGAAAAATCCCCTGCAATAATGCGATTAGGACTAGATTACAAATTCAATAAAAAAGTAATATTGGCCATAGAGACACAAAAAAGCAGCAATGAAAAACCAATATTGAAACTAGGTATTGAATATCAAATTTTCGAAACTATTTATCTTCGAGCCGGCATTACAAATAACCCAACTCTTAACACCTTTGGCATAGGTATTATTCGAAAGGCTTTGCTTCTCGATTTTGCCTCTTCGGTGCATCCTGTTTTGGGATTCTCCCCAAAAATATCAATGTCTTACTCCTTTTAAACAAGAATATGGAATTCAAAAAAAACATAGTTCAGTATGTTTTTTTTCTTTGGGTTTTATTATTCATTACTCTACACTGCTATAATACTTCTGCACAAGAAATTTCTGACTTTAAAAAAGAAGCTTTTTTGGAACAAAACGTAGAAAACATTACTGAATCTCACTCTGAAAACGCACTGGATTACACATTGGTTTTTGATGAATTACTCCAGTTTCTTGAAAACCCATTAGACCTGAACAGGGCAAAAAAAGAGGATTTGGAAAAACTAATTGTTTTAAATGAAACGCAAATAAACAATCTTTTAAAGCATATTGAAACAAATGGAAAATTGATTGTTCTTGAAGAGCTTCAGTCTATCGATGGATTTGACTTAACAACCATTGAAAAAATCATCCCGTATGTTAAAATAAATACCGATCTAATTAATACGAAATTTTCGATCAATGAAGTTATTAAAAATGGACAAAATCAGCTTTTTATAAGGCACTTTCAAAAGAATTCAGGGATTGATAGCCTCTATCAAAGCACTAATACAACGAGCAACTATTTAGGCGATAAAAACAGCCTTTTTGCACGCTACCGCTTTAACTATGGAAATGATATCAGTTTGGGCTTTACAGCAGAAAAAGACCCGGGAGAACAGTTTTTTAAAGGCAGTCAGAGTAAAGG
>CANHPJ010000225.1 GCA_947462515.1 Bacteroidota bacterium
TATCAGGACTCAGTTTCTTAGGATGTTTTTTCTTTGATTTAAAAACGATACATAGAGAAATAATAGTGCTCAAAATTTATACTATAAATCTCATTGACATATTAGCTGAGTTATCGTATACAAATAATGAACCTTTTTTATAAAAAAGGTCCTCAAAGCCTAAAAGAAAAACATTTGACAAATTGCTTCTTTATATATTACCAAAATCAATATCTTTTATTTAATTGAGGATAAGAGAAGCAGCTAATTCAGGCAATTAGTTTGAAGCCGACATTAATAAGATGACCAAAAAGAGTTTCCAAAGCCTGTAATTTTGGCAATTTGTTCTAAAAATACGGGAGCAAAAAAGAATCTCCAAACACAATTAATACGCTGGCCGAAAAATAGCCTAATATTTTTTTGAGGTTTCCATCTCTATTGAAAATGGGAATGACTTTTTTATTTTTTCTTTCATTCCTGTAAATTCCCCTCTTATTATCATTAATAAGCCCAATAGAGCGTAGGTATTGTCACCCTTACTCTAGGGTCAATGTTGCTCATGAAGAAGACAATACTCAAAATATCCACGGCAATTCCAGAATCATTTAATTCACCGCGCCAGGCTTAAGTTTTAATTCAAGCAGCTATTTCAACTCATTAATGATAGGAGCTATTTTTGTACCAATTAATTCAATGGCTTTTAAAAGTTTAGGATGGGGAATACCTGCATCCATTTGAAAGGTAAATCGCGAGATGCCACCAAGAGCTTGACTATGACGGAGTATTTTTTCTGCTATTTCTGTAGGTTCGCCCACCAGAATGGCACCTATTGGTCCATTTTGAGCATCGAATCGAGGTCTTGAAACAGGAGGGAAGCCCCGCTCTTTGCCTATTCGTGTAAACATTTCAGCATAGCCGGGGTAATAATCATCAATGGCCTCACTTTTGGTATCAGCCACGTAGCCTAATGAATGCAGGCCTACTTTTAGTTTTTCGGGTTTATGTCCGGCTTTTTCACCAGCCCGTTTATAAATATCAATCAATGGTTTAAAGCGATGTGTTTCACCTCCAATTACGGCAACCATCAGTGGTAAACCAAGTTCACCGGCGCGATTAAACGACTCAGGTGTTCCTCCAACACCAAGCCAAATAGGAAGCGATTTTTGAACCGGCCTCGGGTAAATGGGCTGGTTATTAAGTGCTGGTCTAAATTTGCCCGACCAGGTTATGAATTCGTTATCGCGAATTTTAATCAGTAGATCCAATTTTTCCAAGAACAGGGCATCATAATCGTTCAGGTTCAAACCAAATAGGGTAAAAGATTCTATAAAAGATCCTCTACCTGCAACTATTTCTGCCCTGCCGTTGGAAATTAAATCCAAGGTGGAAAAATTTTGAAAAACCCTTACCGGATCAGCAGCACTCAGAACCGTTACCGCACTCGTTAAAATTATTCGCTTTGTTCTTGAGGCTGCAGCAGCCAGTATCATATAAGAGGCCGAATCAAGAAATTCCTTGCGGTAATGCTCCCCTAAGCCAAAAACATCCAAGCCAACCTGATCGGCAAGTTCAATTCTTTCAAGCAGCTGAGCCATGGCTTTTGCCTGACTTATGCTTGAATCCATAGGGGTAGCAGCGAAACTATCTATTCCAATTTCCATTCAAATATAAATTCAAATTTTGTGCTAAATTATTTTATTTATTCGAAATATTTTGATTTTCAATATGCTATAAATTGTTTTGATGCTGGTTGTTTCGAAAAATTTACGTTTAATAAAAATATCACCTTGTTTTGTGTTTTCATATTTTGATTAGCGTTAACATCTTTTTTAGATTTTTTATTCTAAATTCAAAAGCTTGGTTAAATTTGCTCAAAATTTAATTTATCTTAATAATCATGTTTAGAAAATTTTCACGTATAATAATCTCCTCAGTTATTTTTTTAGCATCTATCTTATTGTTTTTTATAGGATTTATATTCTTTGGGGTTCTGGCTGTGTTGATTTCAGGTTTAGTTCTTTTAGCACATTTCCGAAATGAAAACATTATGGTTGCCTTTTATTATTTGCGCAAAAATAATATGCCTGCAGCTGAAAAAGCCTTGAGCAGGGTAAAATATCCTGAATCTTTGATAAAAAGTCAGGAAGCATATTATTATTATCTGTGTGGATTGGTTCAGTCTCAGTTAAGGAGTATTAATAAGGCAGAAAAATTTTTCAAAAAAGCACTTTCTACCGGTTTAAGAATGACTAATGACCAGGCAGTAGCCAAACTTAATCTGGCAGGTATTTACCTTTCGCAAAGAAATAAAAAGGTTGCCACTCACTTTTTACAGGAAGCCAAAAAGTTGGACAAACACAAATTGCTTACCGATCAAATAAAGGAAATCGAACAAATGATGAAAAGAATATAGCCTATTATTTATTTGAAAAACTAAAGCCGATAATTTCGGCTTTTTTTGTGCCTATATCTCGTCCTAAAAGTCGTGGACTTAAAAATATTAACCAGGAAAAAAAGGGTAAAATACTGAAAATCAAAATCTATTCAAACAAACGATAAATTATAGCCTTTTCAAATACTTTCCTCAAGACTTTTCATTTCATTAAATTCATTATGCCCTGTCATATTTTGTACTACAAGAAATTCATTGTTTCTACTATTTCATGACAAGGTGTTTACTCCGAATTTTAAAAAATATAAAAATCAAATAAAAATTCGGAGGAATAGAAATGTTTTCAAAAAAATTATGGAAGAGTTCAATATTGTTTTTTATTTTATTATTAATCTCGCTCTATATTAATGCTCAAACAATTTCACCATTGTTTTTCGGACAGAATGCATGGATGCCGGATTCTATTGGGTCTGTGAAATATTATGGACAACTGCATAAAAAATGGCAGGATATCAAAAAATCTAGCGCAGCAGTAATCCGTTTCGGGGGAATAGGGGCAGACAAAAACAAGCCTACCAATTATCAGTATATTCAAATGATTGACTCTATTCGTAACAATGGAATGGAGCCAATTATGCAGGTATCATTCAATAATAATCAATATACGGCAGCGCAGGCTGCAGATGTAGTCAGGTATATAAATGTCACCAAGGCTAAAAACATTAAATACTGGATTATAGCCAATGAACCGGATCATGTTTACGGATATACCTCATCCTCTCAGGTGGCACCATATTTGAAATCTTTTTCATATGCTATGAAGGATGTAGATCCTTCCATTCTGTTAATTGGTCCGGAGTGCGCTTGGTATAATACCGGAATTATAAACGGTCTCACCACCCCTGGCGGTTCTGATGATGTAACAGGCAAAGACAACAAGGGAAGATATATTATGGATTATATTTCTTTTCATACTTATCCTTTTAATGGAAGCCAGACACGGGAGAGTGTCATTTCCTACCTTACAGCATCGGGAAAATTTAATGATAATCTCGTGGCTTTAAATGCCAGATTAAATAATTGTAACTCCTTTCATGGAAGATCAGGCACAAATGCTGTTAAAATTGCTGTTACAGAAGCTAATATAGATTATCAGAATAGTTCCAGTGACAATTTATATGGTAATGGCGCAATGAGTTTCATAGGTGGTCAATTCTGGGCAGAAATGATGGCCGTTGCTTTAAAAAATAAAGTAGAAATTTTTAATTTCTGGAGTGTTATTGAAGGTAATACTATCGCATTGAATATCGGTTATATCGATAAATTCACCGGTTATCTTCAACCTTCCTATCATCACTTTAAATTAATGGCCGAGAATTTTAAAGGCGCTTTTTGTAATGGAACCGACAATCAATTAGATGTGAAGGCTTTTGGAAGTAAGGATAATTCAAAAGTTTCAGTGATGATTTTAAATCAGAATTTGACTACAAATTATAACTATACGCTGCGAATGAACAATAATACTGTTTCGGGCAGTAATCCGTTGAAAATCAATATTGATGCTTCTATAGATAAAGAATATACTGATCTTATATCGAGTCAATCAACTACTTTGCTTGTTTTTGATTTATCGGGTAATTTGATCAAAAAATGTGAATATTCGTTAAATAAGCACGCTTCGGCCAA
>CANHPJ010000226.1 GCA_947462515.1 Bacteroidota bacterium
CACAAGAAGCTGATAAATTGGTGTTTAGAGCAAAAGGAAGCCTTTTTGGTTTTAACCTTTATGTTAAAGAAAACTTTAGCTCATTGGGCACACCAACTGTTTCAGACAAAAACATGATTGTGGCCACCAATATTAACGCTCAAAACTATGCCATTGGCCTGGCAACAGCCTATGCCCCGGCAGAAGACGCAGTATTTATGACCATACCATTAACATCAAACGCACCTTCTTCATTTAAATTTGACATGGTATTAAATACCGAAAATGTTCAGCAAAGTATTGGTAACGTTACTTCCATTAAATTGAATGATGCCAGAGCGTTTAGCGTTTTCCCTAACCCAACAAAAGATGTTTTAAACATAAATAACGCTGTTGGACATACGGTTAAAATCATTGATTTTAATGGTAAAGAGGTTTTCAATCAACTAATAAATGCTGCCAAACAAGAAGTTTCAATGAAACAACTTGGAGCAAAAGGAATTTATTTCTTGAGTTTGTTAGATCAAAATAACAAGATAGTAAATACCCAAAAAATTATATTGGAATAATATTTTCGCATCCACAAAAAAGCCCGGAATTTCAACAATTCCGGGCTTTTTTATTGGATGTAGGAGAGCTCCGTAGGAGCGACATGTCGGTAGACCCGATAGGGGCGAAATATCGGTAGCGATATACGTACCCCCTCAGCACAAAATATTACTAGCTCCGTAGGAGCGACATCTCGGTAGAGCGACATGTCGTTAACCCCGATAGGGGCGGCATATCTCGTTATTCCTGCTTTTTACCTCTTACAAATTTTTCAATTTCATCCCACATCGGAGCAGGTACCTTATCGAAAGCATTAAATTCACCTGCACCATATATCCACTCACCTCCGTCAATGGTTACCACCTCGCCATTTACAAACGAGGCATAATCTGATATTAAATAGGCAGCCAGATTGGCCAGTTCCTGATGCTCGCCGTATCGTTTTAAAGGAATACGCTCCAAAGGATCGATTATCTTGGCCAAATTTTCTGGAAAAAGCCTGCTGAATGCTCCCTGCGTAGGAAAAGGACCCGGAGCAATGGCATTGGAACGAATCCCGTATTTAGACCATTCCGAAGCCAAAGATTTAGTTAGTGCCAGCACACCTGCTTTAGCGCAAGCAGATGGAACAACATAGCCCGAACCGGTCCAGGAATAGGTAGTTACAATATTCAAAATAGAAGCTTTTTGCTTGTCTGCTATCCACTTTTTGCCTAGCGCCAAAGTGCAATTATAAGTACCTTTTAAAACAATATCTACAATAATATCAAAAGCCTTGTTAGATAAACGCTCGGTAGGACTTATAAAATTACCTGCGGCATTGTTTACCAAGCCATCAATACTGCCAAAAGTCTCGTATCCCTTGGCTATGACAGCTTCTACCTCTTCATATTTTCTTACATCACAGACTACTGCCAAAACTTTTCCTCCGGTTTCCTGTTCTAGTTCTTTGGCTGTGGCTTCAATTACATTTAGCTTTCTGCTTGAGATGATAACGTTGGCACCCAGCTCCAGAAAATATTTAGACATGGAACGTCCTAAACCTGTGCCGCCGCCGGTAACTAAAATAGTTTTGTTTTTTAAGGCTCCATCGCGAAGCATGGGTTCATTATACATAGTGGTAGATTTTAATATTGAAAACTAAATATACCAATTTCTTTTATTTTTCTATTTTAAAAACAGTAACTTTTATCACTTTTCTATAGTATAGCTTTTCCAAAGCAGGGCTTTTCTATGGTTAAAAACTTTGGAAAAGTTTAGAAAGTTAATCGAGCTCGGGTAATTAGAAAACTTTAAATTTATGAAGGCTAAAAAATTGGCCGTGACTTAAAAAATAATTCACTATTAAATTAAAAAATGAGCAAAGCACTTCTTAGCAAAACCACTTATCTAAAGTCTTTGCAATGCCAAAAGCACCTCTATTTATATAAAAATCATTATCCCCTTCAAGACCCTCTTTCGTACGAAAAAAAAGCCATTTTTGCCCGAGGCCATAATGTAGGGAACTTTGCCAGGAAACTTTTTCCGGGTGGCATTGATGCTTCACCAAAAAAAATCTCAGACCAGGCTGCTTGGGTTAATAAAACCGCCGAGCTGATAAGCCAGGGCATTGAAGTTATTTACGAAGCTGCCTTTATATTCAATGATGTGTTTGTGGCTATTGATATGCTGGTTAAGAGAGAAAATGAATGGTATGGCTACGAAGTAAAAAGCTCGGTAAAAGTATCGCCAACCTATGTTACCGATGCCGCTTTGCAGCATTATGTCATTTCTAATCAGGAGATTGCCTTAAAAGACATTTCCATTGTTTATGTCAACAGCAATTATAGCAGGGAACAGGCTCTGGAGCCTGATAAAATTTTCCATATCGTTTCGGTACTTCAGCAGGCAATGGGCTTTAAGGAAGAAATAGAAATAAAAATACAATCGGCCAAAAACACTTTGGCACAAAAACAAATACCTGACATAAACATAGGCACACATTGTTTTGAACCATATCAATGTGATTTTAAGGGCTTCTGCTGGAAAAAAACAGAAAACGACTCCGTATTTGAAATTGCCGGATTAAGTAAAAAAGAACAATTTGAACTTTACGATGCGGGAATAAAAATGGATAGTGAATTGCCAGAAACCTATGAATTAAAAAAACTCCCAGCCCTTTACCTGGAGAGCAAGACAAAGAATCAGGCAATTATAGATACAGATAAGATAAAACAATACCTTCAAAAAATAGAATACCCGTTGTATTTCATCGACTTTGAAGCCATCATGCCTGCCATACCAATATACAAGGGAACCTCACCCTTCGAATTTATTCCGTTTCAATATAGCATACATTATAAAGAAAATATAAACGCGGAGCCATTACACTTTGAGTTTTTGGCTGAAACCGGCATAGATCCCAGAAAAAGTTTCATCACTGAATTTTTAAAAAACACCAAAGAGGCAGGAACTTTGCTGGCTTATGATGTTTCGGGAGAAAAGAAAATGCTTAACTCGGTGGCTAGAGTATTGCCCGAATTTGAAAAAGAAATCAGAGAGCGGGTATCGCGATTAAAAGACCTGAATACTCCTTTTAAAGAGCTGATGTATTACCACCATTCCATGAAGGGTGCTCTCTCAATAAAATCGGTTTTAAACTCCATTTTCCCTGAATTATACTACAGTGATTTGAAAATAAAAAACGGGAATATGGCTTCGGTGATGTTTGAGTCTTTACAAACCGAAACAGACATTTTTACCATAGCCGAAACAAGAGACAACCTTCTCTCCTACTGCAAAATGGACACGCTGGCCATGGTTAAGATTTTTGACTGGATGGAGAAACTGGCTTAATGAGCCCAACGACATAAGACATTATATGAACTCTGCGCTTATTTAATAAAAAAAGTATATCAGAAACAACCTATAAACTATGGAAAGTTTTTTTGACAAAGTATCAGATTATCTATTTAAAAACTACCGGGAATCAATAAGTGAGCTGTGCCTTGTATTACCAAACAGAAGAGCGGGTTTATTTTTAAAAACAGCCATATCTAAACGATTTCAAAAAACGATATGGGCACCTGAAGTTTTCGCCACGGAAGATTTCATTGCCAAAATCTCAGGACTGGAACTATTAGATAGCACCTCCTTGCTATTTAAATTCTACCAATCTTATTGTAAAATAGAGGCCGACAAAGCGCAGCCTTTTGAAGAATTTATGAAATGGGCTCAGATTTTATTGAGCGACTATAATGAAATAGATAGCTATTACGTCAACACCGAACAATTATTCGCATACATCAATGAGAACAGGGCTTTGGAAGTTTGGAACATATCCGGTGAGCAGATCACCGAGGTTCAAAAAAACTATCTTAAATTCTGGCAATCATTCGGCATTTATTATGCACAATTAAAAGCCGATTTACTTGAAAAAAAACAAGCTTATCAGGGCCTAGCATACAGGCTTGTGGCTGATGATATATCAGAGAAATTAAATCATTAC
>CANHPJ010000227.1 GCA_947462515.1 Bacteroidota bacterium
GCCACAGATAAGGTTGATTCAGAGGTGCCTTCCTCTTTTGAAGGTATTTTAGTGAAAAAAATATTTAAAGAAGGTGATGTAGCTCAAGTGGGTTCAGTAATTGCCTTGATATCAAGCGAAAAAGAAGTTGCTTCGGCTGTTTCTGAAATAACCATTTCTTCTCCAGAACCGATTGTTAAGGATTCAGTTAAACATATTGAAACTTTAACCGCTGTATCTGAGGTTGAAGAATTATCAAAATTATCAGAAACTGGAAAGTTCTACTCTCCATTGGTCAGAAATATCGCCAAAGAGGAAGGTATTAGTTTAACGGAATTAGAATCTCTTAAAGGAAGCGGGAAAGATGGCAGAGTTACTAAATCGGATATATTGGATTATTTGCCTCAAAGAAAAAATGGTCAGGATAAGCCTTCTCAAATAAAAGTTGAACAATCGGTTATCTCTTCCGAATCTGTTTTATCAGCCACAGCAATATCAGCAACAACAGTAGCAACAACAGCAAAAATAGCGGAAAACAAGGTAGCTTCTATCCAACCAGCTATTTCTGTTAGTGGAAATGATGAAATCATTGAGATGGACAGGATGCGTAAGCTTATTGCTGACCACATGGTGATGTCCAAACACACCTCTCCTCATGTCACTTCATTTGTTGAAGCGGATGTCACAAATATTGTGCTTTGGAGAGAAAAAGTTAAAAATGAATTTGAAAAGAAAGAAGGAGAAAAGATTACATATACTCCAATTTTTGTTGAAGCAGTTACTAGGGCATTGAAAGATTTCCCAATGGTAAATGTATCTGTTAGTGGCACGAATATTATTGTTCGTAAAAACATAAACATTGGTATAGCTGCTGCTTTGCCATCAGGAAATTTAATAGTGCCAGTTATAAAAAATGCTGACCAAATGAATTTAGTCGGACTCACCAAGTCCATTAATGATTTGGCTTCCAGAGCGAGGATCAATAAATTAAAACCTGAAGAAATTCAAGGCGGTACATTTACGATTTCTAATGTCGGCAATTTTGGAAATGTAATGGGCACCCCAATAATTAATCAACCACAGGTTGCCATTCTTGCAGTTGGTGCAATACGAAAAAAACCTGCGGTAATTGAAACACCACAAGGTGACACAATTGGTATTCGTCATATGATGTTTCTTTCATTGAGTTATGATCATCGTGTAGTTGATGGAATGTTGGGAGGTAGTTTTTTAAAACGTATAGCAGATAATTTAGAATCTTTTGATTTAAAGCGTTCTGTTTACTAATCTGTCATCTCTCATCTATAATCTGTTTTATCAATGTCAGTTGCAATTGAAATAAAAGTATACTCTTAAATATAGCATAAAATGAAATTTTTTTATTTTAACATAAAAATTAGCGGATTATTTTTATTTTGGTTTTTATTTGGAGCTAATGCTATCGCTCAAAAAGCAAAACCGGATTTAAAAAGAATGTTCGATGATGCAGAGTTGTTTTTGGATGCTGAAGAATATCATTCAGCTCTTCCTCTTTTCTTGGCTATTGATTCACTAGATCCCGATAATTTTAATGCTGAATTTAAAATAGGTTTATGTTATCTTAAAGAGCCCAAAAACAGGTTGTTGTCTCTGCCTTATTTTAAAAAAGCCAATGATCATGTTTCTTCAGAATACAAAGACAATACTTTTACCGAAAAGAAAGCTCCACTTATTAATACATTTTATCTTGGACAGGCATATAGTTTAAATAGCGAATTCGATAAGGCAATTGAAAACTACGAGGCATATAAGAATGGCCTTAGAGATGATGAAGTGGAGATGGTCAAAGAAGTAGACCTGTATATAAAATACGCTCAAAATGCTAAGCTTTTGGTTGCCAATCCATTAAAAATAAAAATTGAAAATTTAGGTAAAGAAATTAACACCGAATTTCCTGAATATGCTCCAGTAATTTCTGCTGATGAAAGTACTTTAATTTTTACTTCAAGAAGACCAGGTAATAAAGGTGGTAAACTGTCTCCAAAAGACGGCTTACCATATGAGGATGTCTTTATATCAAAAAAGGTGGATGGAAAGTGGACTACTCCAGAGAGCATAGGTGATAATATTAATACCAATGGCCATGAAGCGAGTATTGGATTATCTCCTGATGGGCAGGAATTATATTTGTATAAAGATGATATTGACGGAGGTGGAAATATATACCATAGTCCATTAGAGGGTGATGTTTGGGGAGTACCTCAATTTTTGGATAATGTTAACACATTCAATTGGGAGCCTAGCGCTTCTCCTTCTGCAGATGGAGAATTACTTTATTTTACCAGCGATATGAAAGAGGGATTAGGGGGCAGAGATATCTGGGTTTCTAAAAAACTACCTAATGGAGAATGGAGTTTACCTACTAACTTAGGTCCTAAAATTAATACACCTTATGATGAAGATGGTCCGTTTATTCATCCAGATGGTAAAACGCTTTTTTTCTCATCCAAATCTCATACTAGCATGGGAGGCTTTGACATATTTTTTAGTGTTTTAGATGATGAAACCAAAGAGTGGGGTACTCCTGTAAACGTTGGTTATCCAGTAAACAGTATAGACGATGACTTGTATTACAACCTAACCGCTGATGGAAAAAGAGCATATTATTCTGCATTTCACGAAGATGGTTATGGAGAAAAAGACATCTATATGTTGGAGTTCATTGAGCAGAAAGAAGTTGCACTTGCCATGTTTAAGGGAGTTATAAGGGACAAAGATGGTTTTGTGCCGGAAAATGCCCTAGTAATTGTTACGGATAATGAAAGCGGAGAATTATTAGGTACTTATAAACCAAATGCTAAAACGGGAGAATACCTGATTATTCTTCCACCCGGTGTAAATTACAATATAGCATATGAAGCCAGGGGATATATTTTTAAATCTGAAAATTTAGAAATTCCGGAAGGTGCAAACTACTCAGTGATTGAAATGGCGATTGAATTACCTAAAATTGAAATAGGAAAAAAGATTATATTGAAAAACATATTTTTTGATGTAAACAAAGCAACTTTACGAACTATTTCAGTGACTGAATTGAACAAGGCTTTTGAATTTCTCAAAACATATCCTAATGTAAATGTTGAAATTTCAGGACATACGGATAATGACGGTTCTGATGAGTATAATAAGAATTTATCTCAGCAAAGAGCTCAGGCGGTTGTTGATTATCTATCTGAATTAGGAATTGATAGAAAGCGAATGATAGCCAAAGGATATGGAAAAGACATTCCGCTGGCTCCAAATAATAATCCAGATGGTACCAAAAACCTTGAAAATATGCAGAAGAATAGACGGGTGGAGTTAGAGGTCATAGGTATATAAAAAGTTAAAAAAGGCTGATATATTTTATTCAGCCTTTTTTAGTTGGTTTGGTTTTAAATGCAAAATTGATTTTTACCATAAAAAAAATATTTTTGCCTTGTCTTTGTTATATAAAAAAATAGCATCGTTGATATCAGATAATTTAATACGTATTTTTTCTTAAGAAAATATAGGATGCCGGATTTAAAAGTTTTTTTTAATAATGTATTAGTTTTATTTTTCTTTTTTATTTCTTCTTTTCTCTTCGCTCAGAGTATACCTTCCAATGATCAAAAAAAAGTTTTTGGCCAAGCAGAAGCATATCTTAAAAAAGAGAATTATAAAAATGCTTTGCCTTTGTTTATGACTTTGGATACTTTGTTTCCGGACCATGCTCAAATAAATTATAAAATTGGCTTATGTATTTTTAATCTAACTGAAAATAAGTTATCAAGTATTCCATATTTTGAAAAGGCAGCAAAAAGCGTCTCAGAAAAATATAAAGGAGAGTCTTTAGATGAGTTAAATGCGCCTTTTATAACAAATTTCTATTTAGGGAAGGCATATCATTACAATTACGAATTTTATAAAGCAATTGAGGCTTTTCAGATATTCAAACTTTATGTCGACCCTTCTAACACCAATTTGATAAAAGAGCTTGATCGATGTATCGAAATAAGCAACAACGC
>CANHPJ010000228.1 GCA_947462515.1 Bacteroidota bacterium
CACTTAGTCATGGTGTCTCCAATATTGATTTAGTCCTCGATAATATAGATACCAAAGGTATAAGCAGAAATACCTTGGAGCATTATTTCAAGAAAAATATAAGTTACCGATTATCAGATGACAAGCATAAAGCACTTGATTTATTTTTAAATTTTATAAAATCTGATTTAGATTAGTTGAAAATCCTTTATTTGTTAATAATTAAGCTTTAAAAATTTAAAATATTTCGAGTGAATAATTAAATTTGTTTTTATTGCGGTAATTCAATTTAAATTATTCATCATACCGGCCTAACAGCTTGGTGTTATATACGTTAGCCATTTAAATATCAAATTCATATGAAAATAAATTTTAGCTATTTATTCTTTTTCTTCATGCTTACTTCTGCTGCTGCAGTGGCTCAAGGCAATGATTCGAAAAAATCGTTCATGGAGTCCGGTGCTTATCAGGTAAAGATGAATGCTGCCAGACAAAAATTTTACAGTGGTTCCTTTCGTGGTGCTTTAAATTTATACAACGAGTTATATTCCGGCAATGAAAATGATGCCTTGCTTAATTTCAGAATTGGAGAATGCTATCTAGCTCTCAATGAATCAGATAAATCGGTTGAATCTCTCGAAAAAGCCAAAAAGATAAATGCTCAGGTTGAAAAAGACTTTAACTATGTTTTAGGTCAGGCATACCACAAATCCGGAAAATTGGATGAAGCGATTGCAGCCTTCACTGAGTTCAAATCTCAAACAAAAAACAATAAAGAAGAATACAAAGAATCCGATCGCTTCATCAGTCAGTGTTTGCTGGCCAAAAAGATGATGAACAAACCGGTTAAAAACCAAATCACCAATTTAGGATCCAGGATTAATTCTGTTTACGATGATTATGCTTGTTCAATAACTTCTGATGGAAAGACCATGGTTTTTACATCCAGAAGACCAGAAACTATTGGAGGAAAAATTGATGAAAATGATGGCAAATATTATGAAGACATTTACATTTCTAAATGGGATGAAGAAAAAAAGACATGGGGAGAACCAAAACAGCTTCCCGGCAAATTAAACACGTCTTTTCATGATGCTGTTTTGTCTATATCTCCTGATGGATCTCAAATTTTTGTCTATAAAAACATACCGGGCGAAACTGGCAGTGGAGATATTTATGTATCCAAGAAAAATGCTACCGGTATATTTGCTCAATCCAGGTCTGTTTCAGATGAAATAAACACTTCTTATTTCGAAAGTTCGGCATCTATTACTGCTGACGGGAATGATTTGTATTTTGTTAGTGAGAGAAAAGGAGGCTATGGCCAGGGCGATATATATCATTCTCATAAAATATCTGCCAATGTATGGGGGCCTGCTGTTAATATGGGTAATATCATCAACTCTGCCGAAGATGAAGCTTCAGTTTTTATAAGTGCCGATGGCCAGAGTTTATATTTCAGCTCAAACAGTAGTAAATCTATGGGAGGATTGGATATCTTTAAATGTGTTTATGAAAAGGGAGCATGGAGTGAACCTAGGAATTTAGGATATCCTATTAACACATTGGGTAATGACCTTAATTTTTCAATTGCTTCAGATAATACCGCTTATTATTCTACCATAAAACCCGATGCCCTTGGCGGAAGAGATATCTATAAGGTAGAGTTTAAGGCAGGGGTAATAGAAGGTCCTGAGCTTGTTCAGGCGCCTGCTCTTGCTCAGGATCTTAGCAAGTCGGTACAAAGCAGTGCACCGGTTAACAATGAATTTAATACCTTGTTGATAGCTAAAATAGATTCTTTGCAGTCGGAATTAAGATCCATGAAAACCGAGCTTGCGGAGGTGAAAACATTATTAAAGAAACAAGCTGCCAAGCCGCAGGATAACGTTTTGGAAACCAATACTGCCAAAGCAGTGCTTCCGGTTAGCAATGAAAAAAAGTCTGAGCAAGTGGTTCAGCAAGCTGTTAAGACTGAAGTGACTCCGGAACCAAGTAAAAATGCAAATTTCCAAAAGCCCGAAAAAGGATATTATATTGTACTCTCTTCCAGCAAGGAGAAAGAAGTTGCCGAAAAAAATGCCAAGAACTATACCGACAGCGGTTTAAAGGTATTCGTATTTAAAATAGACAGCGATAGCTGGTATTACGTAGCTTTGGAGCAAAGTTATACATCAGTTAAAGAAGCTAAAAACATTACATTAGACTATCGTAAAAAGAAATATTCAGGAGCCTGGTATTTTTATGTGGACTAGCTAAAAAATCAATCAAGAACGATGCTTCAAAATTTTGATTTTTATAATTGGGTAGTGTTTCCACTACTCATTTTTTTTGCCCGTGTTTGTGATGTAAGCCTTGGAACTCTAAGAGGGGTATTTGCTTCTAAAGGATTTAAGCAGATAGTTCCTTTTATTGGATTTTTTGAGGTGTTAATATGGTTATTGGCCATAGGTCAGATTTTCCAGAATTTAAATGGCAATTTCGTTTTTTATCTGGCTTGGGCAGCCGGCTTCGCAGCAGGCAGTTACCTGGGCTTGACCATAGAAGAGAAACTAGCCATTGGAATTCAGGTAGTGCGCATAATTACCAATCAGGACAGTGAGGCCCTGATTGAAGCATTAAAGAATGAAAATTATGGCATAACAGTAATCGATGGTAAAGGTGCAAGGGGACCTGTAAAAATAATATTTACCATAGTGCCCAGAAAGAGTGTGAAAAATGTAGTTCGTATTTTGGATCTGCACAATCCAAGCTCTTTCTACTCAGTAGAAGATGTTAAAAATTCAAGAAATATGACACTCTCGGGTATGGCTGGCAGAAAGATTTCTTTTTTGCAGCAGTTATTATCACCCAAAAAAGGATAAGCAAATCATTTAAGCTTTTTTCTTTTTCAATTTTAAATTGATCAGTTCAACAAATAAAGAAAAAGCTAAAGAAAAATATACATATCCTTTTGGCACCTCTTCGTGGAAAGCATCCAATACCAGAAGCGTTCCAATCATTATCAAGAAAGCCAAGGCCAGCACTTTTACCGATGGATGATTATTGATGAAATTACTTACCACCTCAGAGAAAATAAGCATTATTATTAAAGATATAATTACTGCTACAATCATTATTATAACATGATCAACCAGACCAACAGCAGTTAAAATTGAATCGAAAGAAAATACAATATCAAGCATTACAATCTGAATGATAGCCATCTTAATGGACATGCTCTTTTTGTTTTTTCCATTTTCATCATCATGACTTTCTGTTTTTTCAAATAACTCGGTGGTACTTTTGGCAAGTAAAAATATACCCCCCGAAAATAAAATCAAATCACGAACAGTAGCACCAAATCCAAACACCGTAAACAAGGGTTTTGTTAAGCCAATTATCCAGCTTATGGCAAACAATAATCCCACTCTTATTATTAGGGCTAGCATCAGTCCAATAGTTCGTGCTTTTTTCTGCTGATTTTTTGGAAGTTTACCCGCAATTATAGAGATAAAGATCACATTGTCTATTCCTAAAACTATCTCAAGAAGGGTGAGCGTTAACAGACTTATTAAGCCTTCTACAGAAAAAAGTGATTCAAGTTCAAGCATGGCAGTTTTTTTTGGCAAATATATATGGCTCTCGGCATTTATTAATGCATTTTTGTAAAAAAAAAAACCGTGTTTTCAGTCCTTCAAATGGCTGTTTTGTTAATAAAAATTCTTTGATAGTAGGTGTAAATTAAAACCAAGCTTTAAAAATTTCAATATTTAAAATTTTGTAATACGCGAACCTATCTTTTATCGTGAAAAATATAAACTCTGAAACTCAATTTTTTTATTGTAAAAAGTGCAGAATAATAAAAATTATTTATGATAGTTTTCAATGACTTTTATCCGTATTTCGCTTTCTTGTTCTGGATAGAAAATAATGCTAATCATTATTCCGCTCCATATGTTTAAATATTTGGGTAAGTTTGTTTTTTTATTTTTTTATGGATCACTATTTATATGGAATAGATTTCGGAACCACCAACTCGGTGTTA
>CANHPJ010000229.1 GCA_947462515.1 Bacteroidota bacterium
GATTAAACCACTGCATATACCATCGCCGGACTTATCATTTTCAAATTTGCTGATTTTAGCATAAAAGCCCTCGCAATTGTTTTTTATAAAATCTTTTTGGATGTTGCCACTCAGTTTTATCGAGCAGTTATTGGAATCTTTAATTTCTACGGTATAGTCGCCAGGACAAAGGTTTGTTATAAAGCTTGATTTTGCTCCGTTACTCCAGGTGAAATCAAAAGGTGCTTTTCCGCCCATTATCATAGTTTTTAATGCCCCATTGCAATTTAAGCTGTCTTTGCTTGAGTTTTCAATGCTGTAAATTTTTGCGTAAAAACCATTGCAAGGATTTTTTAAATCATCTACTCCAACCTGTTTTATAATAATTCTAGAACAATTTTCTGCATCTGTTACAAGCACCTTGTATTCTCCCTTACATAAACCTTTTATGGCGGGCAATTCAGAACCGTTACTCCATTTGAATTTAAAAGGTGATGTGCCTCCTTCAATCTTAGAAATTAGAGCTCCAGTGCATACTGAGTCACCCATCAAATCATTTATTACGTCTATCTCTACATTAAAATTTTCGCAGGGAAAAAGTTTTATTATGGTATCTGCAATGATTTTTTGATCTATAGTTGTTGAACATTTTCTTGAATCTGTTACACTCAATGAATAAACTCCTTCACAAAGCTTGAAGAGGTCTTTTTCTTTAATTCCATTGTTCCATAAAAAGTTAAAAGGTTGAACTCCTCCCTTCACTTGGGTAATAATGGAACCGGAGCAGATAGAATCTCCCATTTTATCATTTTGGAATTTTTCAATATATACTTTGAAGTCATCGCATGGAGCAGGTCTAACGCTTATGACCCCTTTCATTTGCATTGATGCATGGGGTGCACAAACAAAAAAGTGATTCCCAGGCTGCAGCTGCATTGGTAAAACATATCCGCCACCAAAGTCAGTTTTAAAACCATCTTTTTTTGCTGTCGCTTCATTTTTATCCCAGGTTGTTTGTTCTACTTCCAGGGCATTGTGATTTTTTTCAAGTTCAAACTTTATAGTGTCACCCAAGCCGATTTCAACTTTTTCAGGACTGAATTTTGTGCCTGAATTTTTAATTATTATCACCTTCGAGTAGGCAGAAAAGACAAATAAATTGAAAAAGATAAGCAGTAATTTTTTTTTCATAATCTTTTTAGATTGGTTACATAATGCAATTTAACATTTTTTGTTTTATTAAGGAATGTTTTGAGTTTAAAAAACATTTCAAAATTAGCCCCGCAAAAAAATAATTATTAGAAAAGATGATTTTGGTCTTAACTTTGAGCGTAATTTTCAAAAATCGAATAATGAAAAAAGTACTTTTAACTATCGGGATATTATCTGTTTTTTTTACCGTAAAATCTCAATCATTATATAAAACCGTCAGCTCTGATGTGAGTTTTTTTTCATCGACACCGATGGAAGATATAAAAGCCACAAGTAAAGAATCGCAATCTATTATAAATGCTTCAAATAATGAAGTTGCCGTGGTTATAGGTAACAGATCGTTTCATTTTCCGAGTGCTTTGATGGAAGAGCATTTCAATGAAAATTATATGGAAAGCGATAAATTTAAATTGTCCATATTCAAAGGTAAAATAAATGAAAAAATTGAGTTTAATACTGACTTCAAGCAAGAGGTAACAGCTACCGGTACAATAGAAATACATGGGGTAAGTCAAAATAAAACAATATCTGGTAACCTTATAAAAAAAGGTTCAAAAATGATACTTAATTCTAAGTTTAAGGTTGCGCTTAAGGATTTTAATATTCAGATTCCGAAGGTGGTTGGAAATAGCATAGCTGAGGAAATAGAAATAACCGCAGAATTTGTTTACGAACCTAAACAAAAATAACTTTCTATTAGTTTTACAGCTATAAACTAAATTTATTATGATTTTAGGATCATAGTACGATAAATGCAATTAACTTTGTGTTTCATTTTTTAATTACTAGATTATAGTAAATGAATTTTTTGGATTATCACAAAATTAATTCTGCTTATCAGGATTCTCTAAAGAGAACAAAAGCTGAGCCATTACCGGTTAAGCAACAGGATTATTATGATTTTAATACTCCAGAACAAGATGCAGCTTCCGAACCAAATGCTTCCGGAAAAGGGGTTTTGCTGCCTTTCAAGAAAAATAAAACTAATTCAAATACTGGTAAAAAATCTAAGAAAGATAAAAAGAGCAAAAAAGAAAAGAAAAAATCTCAAAAAGAGGAATTAGAAAACAAGAAAAAAGAGAAAGAAAAAAAGAAAAAAATCTCAAAAAAAGCTCTTGATCAAGAATCCGAAAATCAACAGGATAGTGCGGAGGATAAAAAATTATCAAGAAAAAAGAGAAAAGAGAAAAGAGAAAAAGAGAAGAGAGAGCAGAAAGAAAAGAAAGAAAAGAAAGAAAAGAAACTCGAGGTAGAAGTTAAAGTAGAGAAAGTCGAAGTTGTCGAGGCTCCCAAAGTTGAGGTAAAAGTATCCATACCACTTAAAGAATTTAATTTTACTACAAGGAATAAACCTTCATTTGATTTTAAATATTTTGATTTTATAGGGGTTGATAAAACCAACTATACTACCTCTATTTTTAAAAATCACGAGTTGAAAAGGTTTTCGTCAGGCCCAATAAACAGAGAAAGTCATTCTCAAGACTGGGTTTTAATTGTTATTTTGTTTTCTCTATTATCTATTTCCTGGTTAAAGGTTTTTCATTATAAAAAGCTAAATCAATATTTTAATATTTTCTTGAAAGAAAGAATATCAGGACAGGTTCTTCGCGAAGAAAGACCTTTTTCTGAGCAGGCATCTATTCAAATGTTCGTGAGTGGACTTTTCTCGTTATCCCTTTATTTTTTTCAAGTTATAACCAGTAGTCATTTAAATGTTCAGGCTTCACAGGATAATGGTGGCATGCTGTACGTAAAAATATTATGCTTTCTATTAGTGTTATTCTCCGTTAAGATTTTAAGCTTGAAGTTGCTTGGTCATATTTTTTTACTTCAAAAAATGGCCACCGAATATATATATACAATACTGTTGTTTTTCAATATTTTAGGAGTTCTTGTTCTTCCATTAACTATTGCTTTGCAATATGTACCTGTATATACATCTCTTTATTTCATCTGTTTTGGGGCAGTATTAATCGCCTTGGTTTTTCTTTATGGACTATATAGAGGATTAATTATAGGTATTGGAAACTCAACTGTTTCAAATTTCTATTTATTTATTTATCTTTGCACACTCGAAATTTTGCCGTTATTAATTGTTTTTAATCTTATATTAAATAATTTAAACAGACTATTTCCTTAAACAATTCTGTTTTTTTAAATGTTTTGTTTAATAATCATATAAATAAAATTTAGCACTAATAAAAATACATTGATTTCAAATGAAAGTCAAAACAATCTTGGTTACTCAGCCAAAGCCGGAGTCTGAAAAATCTCCATATTTTGATTTAGCGAAAAAATTTAATATCAAGATCGATTTTCGTCCTTTTATTCATTTAGAAGGTATTTCAGCTCAAGAATTTAGACAAACCAGAGTTAATATCTTAGATCATACTGCGGTTATTCTTACAAGTAGAAATGCGGTAGATCATTTTTTTCGAATGTGCACCGAAATGAGAGTAACTGTGCCGGACACCCTTAAATATTTTTGTATTTCAGAGTCTACTGCTTTTTACCTTCAAAAATATGTGGTTTATAGAAAGAGAAAAATATTTTATGGTAAGCAGACATTCAACGATTTAATGGATGTTATAAAGAAGCATAAAGATGAAAATTTTTTGCTTCCCGTAGCTGATATTCATAAACAAGAAATAGCTGATACGCTTACGAAAAATAATATTAAGTTTACAAAATCAATTTTTTATAAAACTGTTTCCAGTGATTTGGATGATTTAAAAGATGTAAACTACGACGTGTTGGTTTTTTTCAGTCCATCGGATATTACATCCCTTTACCAAAATTTTCCAAAGTTCA
>CANHPJ010000230.1 GCA_947462515.1 Bacteroidota bacterium
GCACAGAAATTATGAGAATCGCCAACCTCAAGGAAATGGAGGTACAAGTAGATGTAAATGAAAATGACATCGAAAGACTGAAAATAAATGATACTGCTGATATTGAAGTAGATGCCTACGCTGAAAGAAAATTCAAAGGCCTGGTAACTCAAATAGCAAATTCAGCTAAAACAACCGGAATAAGTGCTGATCAAGTGACCAACTTTGAAGTTAAAATCCGGATTTTAAGATCATCTTACCAAGATCTTTTAAATAAAAAAAATCCGAATGCCTCGCCTTTCCGGCCTGGGATGTCTGCCACCGTGGATATTAAAACTAATTCGGCTAAAAATGTATTGAGTGTTTCCATTCAATCTGTCACGATGAGAGAAGATAGTTCCAAGACCATTGATAAACAAGGTTTAACAGACAGCGACCAAAGAGAAGAAATTGTGTTTTTGTTTGATAAAGACAAAGCAATAATCCAAAAAGTTAAAACAGGTATTCAGGATAACAAATACATAGAAATTTTATCCGGCCTCAATGAAACTCAAGAAATTATTTTAGGCCCTTATATGGCTGTTTCCAAAGAATTGAAAGATGGTGATAAAGTAAAAAAAGAAATAAAGAAAGAATAATTTTTTAATTTAACATATTCATCATTCTATTCACTATTTAAAAAAAATCGGAAAAACTGTTTTTAACCATAACAACGATAAAAATTGGCTTTAATACTGAATATAGAAACCGCTACTAAAACCTGCTCTGTTTCCATTGCAAAAGAAGGCAGCCTTCTTGCATTAAAAGAAAAACATGGAGAATATTCGCATGCAGAGAATTTAACTGCATTCATTCAGGAAACTATCAAATTAGCAGGCATTGAACTAAATGATTTGGATGCAATTGCCGTGAGCAAAGGTCCCGGATCATATACAGGTTTGAGAATTGGTGTATCAACTGCAAAGGGCTTATGCTTTGCTCTAAATAAACCACTTTTAGCTGTCAACACGCTTGAGGCTATGGCCACTCATTTAAAACATGAAAACAAGAATGAATACATACTCTGCCCCATGCTTGATGCGAGAAGAATGGAGGTATACTGCGCCATTTTGAATCACAAATCAGAATTCATCAAAGAAACAGCTGCAGAAATAATTTCCATTGACTCATTCTCTCAATTTTTAAAAACAAATAAAATTATATTTTTTGGAGATGGAGCCCAAAAATGTGAGTCATTGCTTTCAAATAATGAAAATGCATTTTTTGCTCCTGATTTCGAAATATCCTCTATAGGAATGATTGAATTATCTGAAATGGCTTTCCAAAACAAACAATTTGAAGACGTTGCCTACTTTGAACCTTATTATTTAAAGGATTTCGTAACTACTACACCGAAAAAATTGGTTTAATAATTACTCCGGCAAAAAGAGATTTTCTCAAGGACAATAATTGTAAGGAACGATTCCAAAACTCTTTTATTTTAATATTTCAAGGTACCATAAGAGCATAACGATGCCACAAATCAAGAATTATTAATGTTTTTCGACCGTTTTGATACTTATAATAGGATGTATTTCCCAAGCTGTTGCCCTCCAGTTTTTTTCATTTCCTGGATTAGTATTTTCAGCCATATTAGCATGCTCTGAATCATAAAGCAACCAACCCTCCACCTCTACCCAACGACCTAAATATTTATCTCTGATGGTAGATGTTCTCCAGTCTATTCCTTTTTCTAACATCATTTTCCTAAGACGAGGAGTTATCTCCGCGATTACATTTTTACTTTTTTCATAACTATTCGGTTCAAGACATAAATCTATGTGAGTGTCCCTTAAATCCTTTTCTTTGGCCTTGCAATTAACTGTCTCAACACCGCCCACCTTAACATCTTTAACATAACCAACAACTTTAACGTAGGTATTATGACTCCATCTATCGGTATCATTACCTTTTTCTAACATCCCTGCCAAACTTACTTTGGCATTGTAATTGTTTCCAGGATCTAACTTTGTTCTGTTTTTTAATATATTTAGTTGCTTTAAACGATCTGTTTTAGCACTTCCTTCCAAAGGACATTCAACTTGATAATCTGCTGACTGGTCAATGCTTGAATCAGGCTTATTGATTGTCTCTGATTCGCTATTAGTAATCTGAGCATAATCCTTGCTAATACTATTTACTTCTTGGCACGATAAAAAAACAGAAAATCCGAATAGTAGAAAAAATAAACGTAGTTTGTTCATGTTATATTTTTAATTTATAGGTCAAAATTCTTTAATCAGCTATGTCTTAAACTTAGATAAAAGAATTAAGACAATATTGTGAAGCAATGTTTAATTTCAGCCAAATTAAATCGAATCGATAACGTATTTCCTTGTATGGATTTTGAATAAACTTTGCCTGAAATATTAATTATTGTACAGTAAAGATTCCATCAATATCGATGTTATGAAGCTTTACTTCCATAACCTGATTTACCAATTCGCTTTTAAATGGCATTTTTACCTTAATATAATTTTCTGTAAAACCATGTAAAAAACCATCCTTATTCTCACCCTCAAGCAAAACCTTTTGAAAAGTATCTAAATGTTGCTCATAAAAACTACGGAGCTTTTTGGCAGATAAAATTCTAAGCATTTTATTACGCTGCTTGCGAATACTTATTGGAACAACTTCTTTTATAGATAATGCATCGGTATTATCGCGCTCTGAATAAGTAAATACATGCAAATAAGAAACATCCAATTCATTCAGAAAGTTATAGGTTTCCTTAAAATCTTCTTCTGTTTCACCGGGAAATCCAACTATAACATCTACACCTATGCAGCAGTGAGGCATAGATTCTTTGATTTTGGAAATCCTCTCAGTATATAATTCTCGCAGATACCTTCTGCGCATCATCTTTAAAATCTTATTAGATCCGGACTGTAGTGGTATATGAAAATGTGGAACAAAACGATTTGACCTGGATACATATTCTATAATTTCATCTTTTAGCAAATTCGGCTCTATTGATGAAATACGAATTCGATCAATACCCTCAACCTGATCAATTTCTTTCACCAAATCAAAAAAAGTATGATCATGTTTCTTAGTACCCGAGTTTAATATTCCGAAATCACCTAAATTAACTCCCGTCAAAACAATTTCTTTCACCCCTTTTGAAGCAATATCTCGGGCATTTTTCAAAACATTTTCTATGGTATCGCTTCTGCTTTTGCCTCTTGCCAGCGGAATTGTACAAAAAGAACAGGTATAATCACAGCCGTCTTGAACTTTTAAAAAAACTCTGGTTCGGTCTCCAAAAGAATAAGCATCTACAAAAAAATCAGCCTCCTCTATTTCGCAAGAATATACCTCCGCCTTAGTTTTTTTGGATAAATCATCCAAATAATTAAGTAATCTGAACTTTTCTGAAGCCCCCAAAACTAAATCAACACCCTCTATATTAGAAATTTCATCGGGTTTAAGCTGCGCATAACAGCCCACCACCACAACAAATGCCTCAGGATTGTGCTTTAATGCTCCCCTAACAACCGTTTTACATTCCCGGTCTGCATTTTCTGTTACTGAACAAGTATTTAGTAAATAAATATCAGCAGGTGAATCAAAATCAACCTTTTTATAACCATTATCTAACAAAAGACGTGCAATTGTAGATGTCTCTGAAAAATTTAATTTGCAGCCAAGTGTATGAAATGCAACAGTTTTGGGTGTTTCCATAGAAGAACAAATTTACATTTTTTAATGGGTAGTTCAAAAAATATTCTTTTTTTGATTACCTCGTTCCAAACTCTTGCTAAAATCATTGATTTAAATAATAAATCACCAATAGCAAATCTAACCAGAACAAAGAAATTAAAATGTGTAATTTAAATTTCACTGAAGCAATTAACGTTAATTGCTTCAGTCAATTCAATAAATTAACGTTAATTACTTCAGTTAAATAAACAAATTATTATTAATACCTTTAATAGAATCAATAAATTAACGTTAATTACTTCATTATAATCAATAAATTAA
>CANHPJ010000231.1 GCA_947462515.1 Bacteroidota bacterium
ATACCTGGTCGAATTAAAATTTTAGGGATCTTAATGGGATCACTTAAATTTTTTATTTTTCAACAGTGATGCTAAATCAAAAATTAATTAAATACATCTATTCGAGAAATTATTCAGGAGAATTTGAAAAATCTCTCAGTTTAGGATTGATAGGAGAATTCCAATCAAAGCATTTTTGATTTTTTCTTTTAGAAATTTTTGATTTAAATTTTTCTAACATTCTTATGTCTTGTTGATAAATTAAACTAATTTCAGGAGTAGAACCGGTATACAATTTTAAAGCTGATATTGTATGATCGAATGAAAGGAATACTTGTAATTTATAATGATTATTCGTACTGAATTCAGCACCACCACTAAATATCAAAGCATCACTATTTTTTAAACTGAATTCAGGAGTTTGATTCCTATACCAGCAACCAAAAAAAAGTTTATTTTTTTGTATCTGAACTCCAATATTTGTGGTACTAAAGTTATTTTGTTTTGAGTAAAAAAACATTGGAGATACGAAGGTGTTACTTTTAGTATAAAAATTTTTGAAGGGTATTAATAATAAAACATGAATAGTTTTTTTACGAGGTAGAATTTTTTCTTGATTTAACAATGATTCATCTGGCTCGGTCATATGATGAATTGCTGAGCCCAATGTATATTTTATGTCTTTTGAGAAGATGGGCAAAATGCCTCTAATTATTATCCCTGAATTAAAATCGGCATATCTTTTTTTATGAGAAATCGGAGGAATAGCTGCAGAGCTATATATTTTACCATCGACGGGATTAAATTGGTCACTGAATTCTAGTTTGCTCCATTCAATTTTTTTTGTAACTAGGTCTACCTGTGATCCCATTTGCATTTCAAGCATTTTTGGAAACAATATTACTTTATAAGAGTATAAAAAACCCCATTGATTGGATATTAGATTCCCTGCTCCTTCTTCATCCCTAGAATACGTTAGACCAATTCCACCACCCAGATTAAGAACTTGAGCTCCAACAGAAACTGAAGTATTCAAGAAACTTGGTTGAATATGTGTCCATTGTTTTCTTTGATTAAAGGCTATCTTCATCCCTCTGTCGAGTCCGGTATATGCAGGATTCAAATACATTGGATTATTGTAAAATTGGCTATAACTAAAATCCTGTCCAAAAACCGGATTAATAAGGATAAAGGATAGAAATAAAAACCTAATTTGAAAACTACACATCATTTGATTAAAGTTACGGTTCCTGTATTAAGATATAAACCATTATCATATTTTTTTCCATTCCAAATAGTACCATCAAGAAATTCAGCATCTATTTTCCATACATAAACATCCTGTTGAGAAAGTATGTCTTTTGAGTCGCCATACCAGGGTTCGGCCGGACTGCCATTATCATTTAGCTTACTACTTTCCCAAATCAAATTACCCCATGTATCATATATTTTAATATTATATTTTTTTATTCCTATTCCTGATGGTAAAAACCCCCTAACGTTTTCAGGGCCTGATTCTGGTGTAAAGGCATTTGGCACAAATAATCCTTTAAAATAGTTTACATCAACATTTCGTACCAAGGTATCAGCACAAAATTCATTATTTGATATTAAAGTAATTTTATGATTTCCGTACATTTCATATCGATGCAAGGGACTGAACTCCTCTGAAAATGTGCCATCGCCAAATTCCCAATTCGACTCCTTAGTATGACTTGATAAATTGGTAAACTGAACAATTCCTCTACTTGGATTATCAGTGTCCTTATAATCGAAATCAGCATCCGGTTTTTTATGTGTTGTGATATAATTGTCTTTTTTTATTTTATCAACACAAAAACCATTTCCTGATATAGCATTCAAGGAAACACTGAAAACACCCGAACTTTCATAAACTTTAACCGGATTTTTTTCATAAGATAATGTGCCATCACCAAAGTCCCAATAGGAAGAATCAGAATTATTGGAATTATTCAAAAACTCAACTGTTAATGGTTCACATCCAGCAAATATACTTGAGGTGAAATTAGAAACTGGTGTTGGGAAAACTGTAAAATCTTTTCGGACTGTATCCGTACATCCGAATGCTGTGCTTGCAATAAGTGTGTTTTGATAATTTCCTTCAGAGGTAAAATTAACAGAAGGATTGTTTTCATTTGATTTAAGTATATAACCAAAATTCCACAAATAACTTATAGCACCTTTGGAAGTATTGGTGAAGTTTATTAGAACAGGGGAAAAGCAGCTATAATTGGCACTTGAAACAAACGAAGCTTCTGGTTTTGGATAAACCAGAATAGTTGTTTTTAAAGAATCTTTACATCCTGTATTATTGTAAGAAATTAATTTAACTTCGAATGCCCCTTCTTTTTTGAAGGTAATAGCGGGCGAAGTGATATTACTTGAATTCCCATCACCAAAATCCCAGAAGTAATAATTAGAATTTGAAGAGGTATTGGTAAACTTAATTTCTAAGGGGAGACAACCTGCTAATAGAGAAGGTTTAAATATAGATATTGGTTTTGATGGAAAAGTCAGCTTTTTTTCAATGCTGTCAACACAACCAAAAGCATTGAGAACCGATAGGCTAACAGTGTATTCTTTAGGTAAATCAAAACTATGCTCTGGAGTGACTAATGAAGATTTAGCACCATCGCCAAAATCCCAACTATAAGTACTCGAACCTTTTGATTCATTCTTAAATTCTACCAAAACAGGAAATGAGCAAAGAGATTTAATATTATGTGAGAAGTTTGAAATTGGTTTCGGTTTGACAAACAAATTTAATTTTGCTGTATCGGAACAGCCAAAATAATTAGAACATATTAAAGTGGTCTTAAAGTTGCCTGATTTTTGGTAGATATGCTCTGGCTCAAAAATGGAAGTTGTATTGCCATCTCCAAAATTCCAAAGGAAAAATTCACTATCAGATGATGAATTTTTAGGTTTTAATATCATGGGTTGGCAGAGTGAATCTTGGGAAATTGAAAAAACCGCCTTTGGTTGAGGCAAAACAACAATTATTTTAGAGGATGATGCTGGGCAATTATAGGAAAAGGAAGTACCCTTTGCTGTTATTTCATAAGAACCTGCTTTGAGAAAATAGTGAATAGGATTTGCTAGATTTGAGGACTGGCCGTCTCCGAAAGAATAATTAATATCATTGATATTTAGTGAAGTGTTTTTTAATTTCACGGCTTGCCCCAGGCAAACAGTATCCTGATCTATATTAAAGCTGATTGTTGGAACTGGAAAAACATTAATGGAGACTGATGCTGTGTCATAACTACATTCGGTATTTGCGTATAGAACAACATCATATTTTCCACTTGAATACGTATGTGAAACATCCTTTGAAGATGTAAAATTGCCATCTCCTAAATCCCAATTAAAAACTTTGGCTCCGATTGTATAATTTGTAAAATTTACTTTTAGAGGTGCACACCCGGAAATAGTATCAGCTTTAAAAAATGCATTTATTGTATTTGGATGAACTGTAATTGACCTTAATGCAGTATCAAAACCACAGTTGTTTGATGCTATTAAACTTATATTATAAATAGAATCTTTAGTATCAGTATAATAAATATGATCTGGAGGATTAATCTTGTTACTGAAAGCACCATCACCATAATTCCAAATGAAATTAATGGGATTGCCAGTAGTAAAATTAGCAAACGAAATTTTTATAGGTGAACAGCCTTCATTTATATTAGTGATAAAATTGACTATAGGTTTAGGATAAACAAGAACTGAATCATTAAAAGAAACTGAACCGCAATAATTAGATACAGTTAAATTAATATAATAAGTAGTATCACTTATTTTTCCCTGATTATAGCTAAGCGAAGCAGGTGAAGCCAGATTCGAAAAATTACCATTTCCAAAACTCCAACTGTGGCTTATATCATAACCTGTGCTATTATTTGTGAAATTAAGCAAAACTGGACCACATCCAGAATGAACATCAATAGAAGCTGATATTGAAGGCTTCATATTTATATGTATGTTTTTA
>CANHPJ010000232.1 GCA_947462515.1 Bacteroidota bacterium
AAAGAAGGACTTGTTTCGGAGATATCAAGCCCTGCAAACAATAAAGTTAAAGATGAAGCGTTATCTGCATTACTCATGTTAGGTTTTGCAAAAAACACAGCAGAAAAAGCACTTGAAAGAGTTGTTAAAACTGAAGGAGAGAATTTACTTGTGGAACAACTGATAAAAGGAGCGCTGAAATTTTTGTAACCTCATATTTTTATTGCAGGTTTATAACTTTTGAAAAAATACAGTAAATATATATACCTTATGATGCCGGTATTGCTATCGTTTTATACGATAGTATGGGCTTCAAACAGGCTAGTTTCTTCAAGAGATTTTAACTATAAAACACCTCCAAGTGCTGATCTGAAAACGGTATCACCTGATGACACCTTAAAAACCGAATCAGCTAAAGACAGTTTAAAATTTCCATTTAACGATACCCCATCTCCATTTGGAGAAAACACCAACAGAGCCATATTTTTGAAAACCCCTTCAAACGTAAGCTCAGAATTTATTTATAATCCGCAATCCGGACATTATGAATACGTTCAGAAAATAGGTGATAAATATTATAGGCCTCCAACCTATATGACCTTCAAGGAGTATACCCAGTTTCAAATTGACAAAAGCAACAAAGACTTCTGGCGCAGCAAAACTAAATCAGAAGAGGTTCCTGAATCTAAAGCCATAATCCCGAAAATATTAGTGGGCGGCGAAATATTCGACAGAATTTTTGGCGGCAACACCGTTGATATAAAACCTCAGGGTACTGCTGAAATATCTTTTGCTCTTCAGTCTAATAAAATAGAAAACCCGGCAATTCCCGAAAAACAAAGAAGACAATCTACCTTTGCTTTCGACCAACGAATACAGCTTAACGTTATTGGAAACGTAGGTGAAAAATTAAAACTCATAACCAGCTATAATACTGAAGCTACATTTGACTTCGAAAATCAAATGAAAATGGAATACACCGGTTATGAAGACGAAATAATTAAAAAAATAGAAGCCGGTAATGTGAACTTACCCTTAACGGGCACCTTGATAACCGGCAGCCAGAGTTTATTCGGTATTAAAACACAAATGCAATTTGGCCGACTAACCGCTACCAGCGTTTTTTCTCAGCAAAGAGGTAAAAAACAGGAAATAGAAACTTCTGGTGGAGCACAAACTACAAACTTCAGCATAACAGCTGATAACTACGAATACAACAAACACTTCTTCCTTGCCAATTATTTCTACAATAACTTTGACAAGGCAATGGAAGGAATGCCCATTATAGGGTCTACCGTTAACATTACACGTATTGAGGTTTGGGTTACCAATGCCAATTCATCAGCCACCACCAACACAAGAGATGTAGTGGGTTTTATGGATTTAGGTGAGCATAAAACATTTAACCCCAAATTTTCAGCCATAAGCAATGATACCCTCCCTGATAACAGTACAAACAACCTGTATGGGAAATTCAAAACACAAACTAAAATCAGAAATTTTTCCTCTGCAAGCACCTACCTCAACCAAACAGTAGGACTGCAATACGCAAGCGACTTCGATATTTCGCAAAGAGCCAGACTACTCACCCCTACCGAATTTACCTTTCATCCTCAACTGGGTTTTATATCTCTCAACCAGTCATTAAATCCGGATCAGGTGCTAGCTGTAGCCTTTCAATATTCAATAGGCGGTTCAGATATTGTTCATCAGGTAGGTGAATTTTCTAACGATGGAATTCCCGATGGACAAGCACTTATCGTTAAATTGCTAAAAAGCACCAACCTTAATGTTGGTATTCCACTTTGGAAATTGATGATGAAAAACATTTATTCACTGGGGGCATTTAACGTGAATCAGGAAGGCTTTAGATTAAATATATTATACAATAGCATTCAGCAAGGTAACGATGTAAATTATTTGTCGGAAGGTGAAATAAAAGGAAAACCACTCGTTCAGGTACTAAACATGGATAGGCTTAATATTCAAAGCGACTTGAAGCCCGATGGCATATTTGACTTTTTGCCCGGCAAGACCATAAATCCCACCAATGGAAGAATTATGTTTCCCGTGGTTGAACCATTTGGTAATCACCTTCGCAAGAAAATAACAAATGGGGATCCAAGCCTTAACGCATTAGCCAATAAATATGTATATGATGCCCTTTATGACACCACAAAAACTGCCGCGCAGCAGAGACCGGATCTAAATCGTTTTAAATTAAAAGGAACTTATCAGTCTTCCTCCAGCTCAGAAATCTCTTTAAATGCATTTAACATTCCAAAAGGATCGGTTGTGGTAACTGCAGGCGGAGTGCCTCTAAGCGAAGGAACAGACTATACCGTAGATTATAATATGGGAAGGGTTAAAATAATTAACCAAAGCCTTATAGAATCAAATACCAAAATAAAAGTATCCATGGAGAATAATGCACTCTTTGGACTGCAACAGAAATCTTTGTTCGGAACTCATTTTGACTATAAAATAAATAATGACTTCAACCTGGGCGCCACAGTAATAAACCTATCTGAAAGACCCCTGACCCAAAAAGTAAACATGGGCGACGAGCCTATTTCAAACACCATTTGGGGTGTTGATGGTAACTATCGTTCTGATGTTCCATTTCTTACCAAACTAGTCGATAAACTGCCTTTCTTGAGCACAAAAGAAATGTCAAGCATCACCTATGCAGGAGAATTTGCCCAGCTATTGCCGGGTAATAACAATGCCATTGGAAAAAATGGGGTTTCTTATATCGATGACTTCGAGGCTACGCAAACAATTATCGACATACGTTCGCAAAACTCTTGGATGCTTGCAAGCACTCCCTCAAAACAGCCTCAACTGTTTCCGGAAGGCGATTTGGTAAATGACCTAAGATACGGTTTCAATAGATCTAAGTTAGCCTGGTACACCATCGATCCCTCTGTATTCTATAGAGGAACGAACTTATTGCCGGGACATTTAAAAGGATCACCGGTATTATCAAACCATTATTCGAGAGAGGTTGCCGAAACCGAAATATTCCCAAACAGAGTGCCCGTTGGAGGAATGGTTACCAATATGCCGGTTTTAGATTTAGCCTTCTACCCCTCCGAAAGAGGCCCATATAATTTTGACGTAGGCGGCTCAAACTATTCAGGCGGAATGGGAGCCGATGGCTTTTTGAAAAACCCTAAAAGCAGATGGGCCGGTATTATGCGTAAAATTGACAATACCGACTTTGTAACCCAAAACATTGCATACATCCAATTCTGGATGATGGATCCTTTTCATCCTGACAATGGCATAGATGAAGAAAATGGTGTTTATAAGCACAAAGGCGGTGACCTATACTTTAACCTGGGTAATATATCTGAAGATATTTTAAGAGATGATGCTAAAAGTTTTGAAAATGGATTGCCCGCAACCGGCGGACTTAATAATTTAGATAGCAGCGCTTGGGGAAGAATATCAAAACTTCAATCTCTGGTATTTGCCTTTGATAATAATCCGGAAGCAAGAAAATATCAAGATGTTGGTTTTGACGGATTGAATGACTTGGATGAAAAATCTTTTTTCAACGAGGCTTACCTTAAAAAAATTGAGGCACTATATGGCACAAATAGCCAGGCTTATCAAAATGCAATACAGGATCCTTCCGGAGATAATTTTCATTATTTCAGAGGTTCCGATTTTGACCGGGAGAAAAAAGGCATCCTCGACCGTTATAAAAACTTCAACGGTACAGAAGGAAACTCCTCTACTTCTGCCAATTCTCCTGAATCTTATCCTACAGCCGCCACGAGCATTCCAAACATGGAAGATATCAATAGAGACAATACCCTTAACTCCAATGAAAGCTATTACCAATACCGGGTTAGTTTAAGACCTCAGGATATGGTTGTTGGTAAAAACAACATCACCGACAAGATAAGAGGAACCGGGAAAACAGCAGACGGAAAAACTATCGATGTGGACTGGTATCAGGTTAAGATACCTATTCGGAATCCCGAAAAAACTGT
>CANHPJ010000233.1 GCA_947462515.1 Bacteroidota bacterium
CATGTCCTTTTGTAGAGCGAGTATGGAAAAAATCAGAGAAACTGGGCAGTGATGATTATACCATTATTATTCACGGAAAACATAATCACGAAGAAACCAGAGCCACTTTTTCACATAGCAAAATATATGGTCCTTCTGTGATAATTAAGGATCTTGATGATGCTAAAAAATTAGAAGCCATTATAAACGGAGAGATAAAAAAAGAAAATTTCTACTCCATGTTTGAAGGCAGATACTCCGCAGGATTTGATATTGATAGGGATTTGATAAAAATTGGGGTGGTAAACCAAACAACCATGCTTGCGACTGAAACACAAGAGATTGCTGATTACCTCAAAAAATCAATGTGTTCAAAATATGGCGATGAAAATCTAAAAGACCATTTTGCTGATACAAGAGACACACTTTGTTACGCAACAAACGATAATCAGCAATCAACTTTGGGTTTACTTGAAAATGAAGCCGATTTGGCTATCGTGGTTGGTGGCTATAACAGCTCCAATACTTCCCACATTGTTGAATTATGCGAACAAAAATTTCCTACTTATTTCATTTCCTCCGAAAGAGAAATTTTATCAAATACAGAAATAAAACATTTCGATTATCACAATCATAAAGAGAACAAATCAGAAAATTATATCCCTGAAAAAGAAATAGTTAAGATAATTTTAACAAGTGGTGCTTCTTGCCCGGATGCAGTTGTAGATAAGGTTTTAATCAAATTGCTTTCTTATTTTAACAACACCAAACCAATTGAAGATCTTATTAAAAACTTAACATGTTAATAAGGTATATCAAAAGTAAATTCTTCATTAAAGAAGATTGATAACTTCTCGCTAACTAAGTACACTTTTTCCGTTTTCAATAGATATAAAACCGTATCATCCTAAAATTTTATTGACTTTTAATCGTTTGAATTAAAAATTACTTTTTGTATAAATATGCTTTAATATTACTTCTTATTTTTTTCTCTGTGGAGACTAAAATTTTCGCACAGGAAAAAACTTATAAAATCTTAATTGCAGACTCCGCAAACATTAAATTCTCTCCAAAAAAGACAATTCAGAAAAAGCCTAATTACCTTAATAACAATTCGTTAAGCATCAATTATCTGTTACTTGACTTTTATAACCAAGGATATATAACCGCAACAATTGATAGTATTACAGATAAAGTAGAAGAAAGCACGATTTACATTAGAGCAGGAGAACAATACAAATTGAAACACTTGTTACCCGGTAATTTAGATGAAGAAATCTTGAGCTACCTCAAATACAATAAAAAATTATTTTCCCTGAAAACCTTTAAATATCCTGAGATAGAGAATTTACTAATTAAAACAATTAACTATTATGAAAATAATGGTTATCCTTTTGCTTCAATAAAACTGGACAGCGTTGAAATTAACGATGGTAGTATTTCAGCTAAAATTAATTTAAACAAAAACCATAAAGTAGTAATTGATAGCATAATAATAAATGGGAGCAAAAAAACAAACCCGGTATTCATATACAACTACATAGGCATTTCTCCAGGTGATTTATACGATGAATCTAAAATAAAAAAAATAAAAAACAGATTGAATGAACTTCAATTTCTTAATCAAACCAAACCGCTGGAGCTTTCCTTTGGAAAAAACGAAAACAAACTAAATCTATTTTTGGAGGATAGAAAGGCCAGTCAATTTAATGGTATAATAGGCGCCCTGCCGGACAATAATAATCCTTCAAAAATATTATTTACAGGTGATGCTTTTTTTAAACTTCAAAACACCCTGGCAAGAGGCGAATTGTTTGAATTTAATTGGCGCAAACTTCAATCACAAACACAGGATTTAAAAATACAAATTGTTTATCCGTTTATATTAAACACTCCCTTTGGAATAGATTATAAATTAAGCATATACAAAAGAGATACCACCTTTTTAACAGTCAATAATAATTTAGGGATACAATATTGGCTAAAAGGAGGCAATTATCTAAAAGCATTTATCCAAAACAAAACATCAACAGGCCTATCTACAAAAAGTATTGAAAATTATAAACCGGCAATAGATATTGCAGATATAAGCGCTAGAAATTATGGATTGGAAATAAAAAAAGACTTTTATGATTATCGTTTTAACCCTCGCAAAGGTTATTCATTTATAGTTTCGGCATCAGCAGGTACAAGAAAAATAATTAGTAATTCCATCTTAAATCAATCAGCTAAGAATAATATAGATTTAAAATCAGCTCAGTATAATGGGGAAATTAATCTGGAATATTATATCCCCTTTTTTAATAAAACAACTTTAAAAATATCCTCTAAATCAGCCTATTTAATAGGGAAAACACTGTTCAATAACGAGCTTTTTCGCATTGGTGGTCTAAAAACCTTAAGAGGCTTCGATGAGGAATCCATCTTTGCCTCTTCCTACTCTATTTTGAATATAGAATACAGGTATCTATTAGAACAAAATTCATACTTTCACGTATTCTGGAATGGTGCTTATTATGAGTCCAAGACCTTGAATTCAAGCACTAAAGACAAACCATATGGCTTTGGTATGGGGATAAGTTTTGAAAGCAAACCAGGTATTTTCTCCATCAGTTACGCACTTGGAAAAGAATTTGAAAATCCAATACTTATTAGAGCCGGAAAAGTACACTTTGGATTTGTGAGTTATTTTTAAGATCTATCGCTTTTTAAATATTGATTTTATATTTTTACTTAATAATGTCCTTATTTAAATTAAGGAATTCATTTTCATAACATTAACCCCAAAACTTATCTAATGGAATTTATTTTTTTAATCATTGGATTAACTGTAGGACTATTGGTTACTTATATTTTTTTAAAAAATAAAACCGAAAATGAAACGAGCAACATTAAGGATAATTTACAACAGTTAAAAGGAGAAAAAATTCGATTAGAAGAAAGGTCATTAATCAATGTACGTGAAAATGAAACCCTAAAAACTGAATTGAATTTATTGAGAGAGAAGCTTCTCAATGCCACTAATAGGCTTGCAAAGGCGGATGAAACTTTCAGGAATATGCAGGAAAAAATAAACAACAATAAAATCGAAATTGAAGAATCGCAGCAAAAATTTGCCTCTGAATTTGAAAACTTGGCCAATAGATTATTGGACGAAAAAAGTAAAAAATTTACAGAGCAAAATAAATCAAACCTTGACACAATTTTAAATCCATTAAAGGAAAAAATAAAAGATTTTGAAGAGAAGGTCGAGAAGGCATATAAAACAGAATCAGATGAAAGAATTACATTAAAAACCGAAATTAAAAGTTTGGTGGAAATGAATAAACAAATAAGCGAAGAGGCAAATAACCTGGCAAAAGCCTTAAAAGGTGACAATAAAAAACAAGGAAACTGGGGAGAAATAATATTAGAAAAAATACTCGAGAGAAGCGGTTTAATAAAAGATCAAGAATATAAAACACAAGTGAGTACCAGCAATCAGGACGGCAGAAAAATTCAACCTGATGTAATACTATATTTACCTGAAAACAAGCATCTTATTATTGACTCGAAAGTTTCTTTAATAGCATATGAAATTTATTCAAACGCAGATTCAGAGGAAGATAGGGAAAGCGCTAAAAAGGATCATTTACTTTCCTTAAGAAATCATGTTAAAAATTTAAGTGATAAAAATTATCAAACATCAAAAGATCTGAATACTCCGGATTTTGTCCTGCTTTTTATACCTATCGAATCGTCCTTTAGCCTTGCTATTCAGGCAGATCATGAACTTTTTAATTATGCATGGGAAAGACAAATTGTAATTGTAAGTCCTTCCACCCTACTTGCCACATTAAAAACTATTTCATCAATCTGGAAACAAGAAAAACAAACTAAAAACGCGCTGGAAATAGCCGAACAGAGTGGGAAACTTTATGACAAATTTGTCGGTTTTGTTGAAGACATGCAAAAAATTGGCGAGAGAATTGCAGCAACTCAATTA
>CANHPJ010000234.1 GCA_947462515.1 Bacteroidota bacterium
AATATTTACCTGTTTCTAATGTTTCAAAAAACAAATTCGAAGTAATAAATCCATATCAAATAAGAACCTTTTCAAAGGCAGATTATTTTTATTATCATCTCGAAAACGAAAAAAAAATATTGGATAATTATTATGTTCTGGAGGTGGCAGAGAAAATAGTTTTAAAACTTAGTCTTGCTGATTATAAAAAAGGTCAAACGCTCAGGTTTCATTATAAAAAGTACACTTTAAGTTATGCAATTTGATTCAGGGATGAAAAAATTTTTATTTGGATTTTTGATGAGTTTTTTTCTGTTGTTTGATGCTCAAGCTCAGAAAGTGTTATTGGAGGAGCATGTTGGTAAAGATACAACTGAGCCTTTTTTTGGGCCCAATTTAAAGCATTTTATGCATTTTGATATTGGTTATGGTTTTGTAGTTGGTAATTCCAATGTTGGTTCCCAAATCGAATATGGCAGATCCAGCTCTTTTTTATTTGGATTACGTTACAAAAGAAAAATCAACAACTATTACAGTTTGGGTTTTAGTTTGGATTATTACAATGTGATATACAGGTTAAAACAGGACTCATCAAAGATTCTTCCGGATAAGAACCTTCATGATAAGGAGTTTTTAAAGACTAATAATTTTAATTTGGAATTATATAATAGGTTTAATTTTGACAGAAGAGGAAATTATATGGGTAAATATATCGATTTGGGATTTTATGGGAATTTGCCTTTTTCAAGTTCTCATCAATTTACCGATGATAAAATAACGCAGAATGCCAGAAAAACAAAAGTCATTAATTCAGAATTAAAATATTTAAACACCTTTAATTATGGCGTTTCCGGAAGATTAGGATTTAATCGATTGGTGTTTTATGTAAATTTCCGACTTTCTGAGATGTTCAAAAAGTCGGTTGGTAATGATTATAAATCCGGTTTTAGTGAGCTTCCAAGAGCAATAGTTGGCATACAGTTAGGGTTGTTTCAGTGATTTTAGTTTGCCTAAATGAATTTTTCGACTAATTTATTTGCCATCTTTTTCCTGTTTTAAACGAAATATAAAGGCTCAGCTTTATGTGTTTAATATCCTAAAACAGGGCCTAACCATTTTTCAGTTTCTGTAATGCTTAATCCTTTTCTTGTTGAGTAATCTTCAATTTGATCCTTAGCAATTTTACCAAGTCCGAAATAATGTGATTTATTATTAGCAAGATATAATCCAGAAACAGCGGCAGTTGGAAACATAGCAAGGCTGTCTGTCAGGGTAATTCCGGTATTTTTTTCTACTTGGAGTAAATTAAATAAGGTTGTTTTTTCTGTATGGTCGGGTTGAGCAGGGTAGCCGGGTGCAGGCCTTATTCCATCATATTCTTCTTTGATAAGGTCTTCGGTAGAAAAGTTTTCGTTTTTGGCATAAGCCCAATACTCTTTCCTTACAACCAGATGCAATAATTCAGCGAAAGCTTCTGCTAGCCTGTCGGCAAGAGCTTTAAGCATAATGGCAGAATAATCATCGTGATCATTTTCAAATTTTGCAACCATTTCATCAATGCCAATTCCAGTTGTCAAGGCAAAAGCACCTATGTAGTCGGCCTTTGACTTGGTTTGGCTTGTTTTTTCAGGAGCAATAAAGTCGGAAAGAGCGATGTTATATTGTCCGGCCGGCTTTCTTGTTTGTTGGCGTAATGTGTGGAATTTGGTTTTTATTATGTTTCTATCTTCGTTTTCATATAAAGCAATATCATCTCCACATGAGTTTGCCGGATAAAATCCAATCACAGCCTTTGCTTTTAGCCATTTTTCATCTATAATTTTATTAAGCATCTCTTGAGCATCATCAAACAGCTTTTGAGCTTCTATACCTCTTTCTATATCACTTAATATTTTAGGATAACTTCCTTTCATTTCCCAGGAATGAAAGAAGGGAGTCCAATCTATAAGAGCAGCTATTTTTCTTAAATCATAATCTTCAAAAACTTTATTTCCGATAAAGGTAGGTTTAGCAATTTCAATGTTATCCCAATCTATAGGGAACTTATTGTTTCTGGCTTCTTGAAGCGAAATAAATTTATTGGCGGACTGAGCATTTTTATTGTTATGCCTAACCCTTTCATATTCTTGGTTTAGGTTTGATAAGAAGGCGGGTCTTAATTCTTCAGATATTACGCTTCCGGCAACGGGTACACTTCGCGAGGCATCATTGACATGAATTACCGCATGGGAATAGTTTGGAGCAATTTTAACAGCGGTATGAACTTTTGAAGTTGTGGCTCCACCAATCAGTAGAGGGATTTTAAAGCCCTGACGTTCCATTTCCTTGGCGACATAAACCATTTCATCCAAAGAGGGGGTGATTAATCCGCTTAAGCCAATGATGTCAACGTTTTCTTTGCGAGCAGTTTCGAGTATTTTTTCACAAGAAACCATAACACCTAAGTCTATGATTTCATAATTGTTGCAGGCTAAAACAACGCTTACTATATTTTTGCCTATGTCATGTACGTCACCTTTAACAGTTGCCATCAAAATTTTACCGGCAGTTTTGCTCGTGTCACCTTCAAGTTTTTCTGCATTCAAATAGGGTAATAAGTTAGCTACGGCTTTTTTCATTACCCTGGCACTTTTAACCACTTGGGGAAGGAACATTTTTCCAGAGCCAAACAAGTCACCAACCCGGTTCATACCATCCATCAAAGGTCCCTCGATTACGTGTAGAGAACGGTCATATTTTTGACGAGCTTCTTCTACGTCTATGTCAATATATTCTACGATTCCTTTTACCAGAGCATGCGAGAGACGTTCTTCGACAGTTCCGTTTCTCCATTGTTCATCTCTTTCAGTTTTTTTGACCGAGCTTTTAACTGTTTCAGCAAAGTTTACAAGTCTTTCAGTGGCCTCATCGTTTCTGTCAAGTAATACATCTTCAACGAGTTCTAAAAGATCTTTTGGGATATCGTCATATATTTGAAGCATTCCGGGGTTTACAATACCCATGTCCATTCCAGCTTTTATAGCGTGAAATAGAAATGCAGAATGTATGGCTTCTCTAACGGCATCATTTCCTCTAAATGAGAAGGATACATTACTCACACCACCGCTAACCTTGGCATAAGGAAGATTTTCTTTGATCCATTTGGTAGAATTAAAAAAATCCAAAGCATTTTTGCGATGTTCCTCCATGCCGGTGGCAACCGGAAAGATATTAGGATCAAAGATTATATCTTGAGCAGGGAAGTTTATTTTTTCTGTTAAGATTTTGTAGGCGCGGCTGCAAATTTCGATTCTTCTCTCTAATGAGTCTGCCTGGCCTATTTCATCAAAAGCCATCACGATTACTGCTGCGCCATAGTTTTTAATTTTTTTCGCATATTCAACAAAGGCTTCTTCCCCTTCTTTTAAACTGATTGAATTTACGATTGCTTTTCCTTGGACGCATTTTAAACCAGCTTCAATGACATTCCATTTTGACGAGTCGATCATTATTGGCAATTTGGCAATGTCCGGTTCGGCAGCCAATAGGTTCAAAAACTTAACCATAGCAGCTTCGGAGTCAAGCATGCCTTCATCCATATTAACATCAATTACCTGGGCACCACCTTCAACCTGATCGCGGGCAACGGCTAATGCTCCTTCGTAATCACCGTCAATAATAAGTTTTGCAAATTTACGAGAACCGGTAACATTGGTTCTTTCACCAACGTTCATGAAATTACTCTCGTCTGTAAGAGTAACCGGCTCTAGGCCGCTTAGTCTCATTAAAGGATTGATAAGCGGTTTTTTGCGTGGCATAGCTTTTTCTGCCATCGCGGCAATTCTTCTGATGTGAGCCGGGGTAGTTCCGCAGCAACCTCCAACGATATTTAAGAATTTGTTTTCCACAAAATCATGAACATGATCGCACATCATTTCAGGAGTCTCATCATATTCTCCAAACTGATTGGGCAG
>CANHPJ010000235.1 GCA_947462515.1 Bacteroidota bacterium
AGTTAAGCTCATTCGAATCTGAAATAGCTCGGCGAATTTTACTCGAAATAAATAATCGTTTAAAATTTCTTTGTGATGTTGGACTTGGATATCTTACTTTAAATCGGCTATCTAATACTCTATCAGGTGGAGAATCGCAGCGTATTAACCTAGCTACTTCACTTGGAAGCAGCCTAGTTGGATCAATGTATATTCTTGATGAACCAAGCATCGGTTTGCACCCCAGGGATACTCAACGTTTAATTAAAGTTTTAAAATCTTTGCGCGATCTGGGTAATACAGTTATTGTTGTGGAACATGAAGAAGAAGTAATGAAGGCAGCAGATCATATTATTGATATGGGACCGATGGCCGGAAGCTTAGGAGGTGAATTGGTTTTTCAGGGAAATCATGATGAATTGTTAAAGGCAGAGATGAGTCTTACTGCAAAATATCTGACAGGGAGAGAAAATATAGAATTACCCGCCAAAAGAAGACCTTGGAATAATTTTATTGAGATAAAAGGAGCTCGAGAAAATAATTTAAAGGGTTTTGATGTTAAATTTCCACTCAATACTTTAACAGTTGTAACTGGAGTAAGTGGTTCAGGAAAATCATCACTTGTAAAAAGAATATTATATCCTGCATTAAAAAAAATGCACGGAGGCTTTGGCGAAAAAACAGGTTTATTCGATAAACTGGTTGGGGATTATAATAAAATCATTCATGTTGAATTTATCGATCAAAATCCAATAGGAAAATCATCGCGTTCAAATCCAGTCACATATGTGAAGGCTTATGATGAAATAAGAAATTTATTTTCAAGTTTGCCTTTATCCAAAAATAGAGGATATAAACCAGCGCATTTTTCATTCAATGTAGACGGAGGAAGGTGCGAAGAATGCGATGGGGAAGGGGAAGTTAAAATTGAAATGCAGTTTATGGCTGATATTCACCTGCCTTGTGAGGTTTGTCATGGTAAAAGGTTTAAAGAAGAAATATTAGAGATTGAACATAATTCAAAAAATATACATGATGTTTTGGAAATGACCATTGATGATGCTATTGATTTTTTTAAGTCGGAATCCAAGGAATTTGCCAATATCTGCAGAAAAATAGTTGAAAAATTGAGCCCGTTGAGGGAAGTAGGATTGGGCTATGTGCATTTAGGTCAATCATCAAGTACTTTAAGCGGAGGAGAGGCTCAACGAATTAAATTAGCTTCCTTCCTAGGAATGGGTCAAAATTTAGGTGCCACTCTATTTATTTTTGATGAGCCAACCACTGGTCTTCATTTTCATGACATCAAGAAATTGCTCTATGCATTAAATGCGCTTATTGAAAAGGGTCACTCTATTTTGATTATTGAACATAATTCGGATGTGATAAAATCAGCAGATTGGGTCATTGACATTGGCCAAGAGGGAGGAAATGAGGGTGGTTATTTGCTTTTTGAGGGCATCCCTGAAGATCTTGTAAAATGCGAAAAATCATATACTGGTAAATTTTTACAAGATAAGATTGCTCCGCTTGCCCTAAATAAAACATAATTTCAATAAATTTTTAGATTAAAATAGTAATGATCTAATAAAAACCAAAACCCTGATTTTTTAACAATTTGCCATATAAAACGTGATTTATTTTTTATTTAAATAGATATATGTAGTTAGAAAACAGATTTTTCTAAATTCTATGTCTTTGTATTTAAATCTAATAATTGTAATTTTGATGTGTATGGAAGAAAATTTAAGCGGTTTTTCTAGGTTAACAAAATTAGATCCCGATGAATATTATTATACTCCAGAAGGATATGTTGTTTTTACCGAAAAATATTTGCTTAAAAGAGGTTATTGCTGCCAAAATGCATGTCGCCACTGTCCCTATGGTTTTTTAAAAAGTAAAGGTATATCAAATACGAAAAATAAAAATAATGGAAACCAGAGTAATTGAAAAAGAAATGACTGTTCAGGAATTTAAATCCGCTGTTTTGTCTGGTATTCCGGATCAACTGCCATATCCGAAACCATTTGATTCTAATTTAAATCATGCGCCAAAACGAAAGGATATTTTAAACAACGTAGAAAAAAAGTTGGCCTTAAAAAATGCCTTAAGATATTTTGATAAAAAACATCATGCAGAATTAGCTCCTGAATTTGCACAAGAATTAAAGGAGTATGGTCGTATTTATATGTATCGTTTTCGTCCTGATTATAAGATTTATGCAAGAAATATTAACGACTATCCTCATCAGTCCAAACAGGCTGCAGGTATTATGTTAATGCTTTCCAATAATTTGGATTATGCTGTTGCCCAGCATCCACATGAGTTAATCACCTATGGTGGTAATGGAGCCGTTTTTCAAAACTGGGCTCAATACCTTTTAACTATGAAGTATTTGGCTCAAATGACAGATGAGCAAACTTTGGTAATATATTCCGGTCATCCAATGGGATTATTTCCTTCTCACAAGGAAGCACCAAGGGTGGTGGTAACTAATGGGATGATGATTCCAAATTATTCTAAACCAGATGATTGGGAGCGTTTTAATGCGCTTGGTGTAACGCAGTTCGGTCAAATGACTGCCGGTTCATTTATGTATATTGGACCACAGGGAATTGTTCATGGTACAACGATTACGGTTTTGAATGCGGGCAGAAAATATGATGATAAAGGTCTGGCAGGAAAGGTATTTGTATCTTCAGGATTAGGTGGAATGTCTGGCGCGCAGCCAAAAGCTGCAGTTATTGCCGGAGCGATTGGTGTCATAGCTGAGGTAAATCCAAAAGCTACAAATACCCGTCATTCGCAAGGATGGGTTGATGAGGTTTATGAAAATTTGGACGAATTAATTTTAAGAATTGAAAAAGCAAGAATGTCTAAAGAAGCTGTTTCATTGGCATATCAAGGTAATATTGTTGATCTGTGGGAAAAATTTGCTAAAGAAAACGTGAGTGTTGAATTGGGTTCCGATCAAACTTCACTTCATAATCCTTGGGCAGGGGGGTATTATCCTGTAGGTTTGAGTTTTGAAGAGTCAAACGAAATGATGGCTAATAATCCTGAACAGTTTAAAAAAGAAGTTCAAAAAACACTTATTCGCCATGTTAATGCAATTAATAAAATGGCTGAGAATGGAATGTATTTTTTCGATTATGGAAATGCATTTTTATTGGAATCAAGCCGTGCCGGCGCCAATGTTATGAAAACAGATGGTAATTTCAAGTATCCAAGTTATGTTCAGGATATTCTAGGTCCTATGTGTTTTGATTATGGCTTCGGACCATTTAGGTGGGTTTGTTCTTCGGGCGAAGCAAAAGATCTGGCAGTAACCGATAAAATTGCCACAGAAGTTCTAGAGGAGATGTTTAAAACTGCTCCGGAGGAAATAAAACAGCAAATGGCAGATAATATCACCTGGATAAAAGCTGCAGAAAAAAATAAAATGGTAGTCGGTTCTCAAGCTCGTATTTTATATGCTGATAGTGAGGGAAGGATTAAAATTGCAGAAGCTTTCAATAATGCCATCAAACAAGGAAAAATTTCCGCTCCAATAATTTTGGGTCGTGATCATCACGATGTTTCTGGAACAGATTCTCCATACCGAGAAACTTCTAATATCTATGATGGATCGAGTTTTACCGCAGATATGGCCATACAGAACGTTATTGGCGATAGTTTTAGAGGGGCTACCTGGGTATCTATTCATAATGGTGGTGGAGTAGGCTGGGGTGAGGTAATAAACGGTGGCTTTGGAATGCTACTAGATGGCAGCGATGAATCAGATCGGAAATTAAAATCGATGCTTTTTTGGGACGTTAACAACGGAATTTCTCGAAGAAGTTGGGCTAGGAATGACGAAGCTATTTTTGCCATAAAAAGAGCTATGGATATTGAGCCAAGATTAAAGGTAACTATACCAAATATTGCCGA
>CANHPJ010000236.1 GCA_947462515.1 Bacteroidota bacterium
CTGTATACCGACCCAATATCAGAATAAGTATTGGTTTTTACTGTATCGATAGTTATTCCTAGGGTATTGTTTAACAGTTTCTGTCCGTTGAACAAAACTCCAAATACACCAATAGATCCGGTTATTGTATTGGGTGAAGCCACAATGGTATCTGCTGCACAGGCAATATAATAACCACCCGAAGCAGCCACGTTACCCATTGAAACAATAAAAGGCTTCATCTTTTTTGCCAATAGTACTTCCCTCCAAATCACCTCCGAAGCCAATGCGCTGCCTCCTGGCGAATTGACTCTCAGCACAATGGCTTTTATTTTGTCATCCAATCTTGCCTCTCGTATAGTTCTAGAAAGTCTATCTGAACCAATTGTTTCATCGTCGCCCTCTCCACCCTCAATTGAGCCTTCTGCATAAATTACAGCTATTCTATCCTTGGCAAAACCCTTGAATTTATTCTCCGATTTAGCATATTTCTCAAGTGAAATGAATTTTATATCATCAATACTTTTTTCAGCAGTTTTTTTTCTTAAAACTTCCAAAACTTCATCTTTATATGCCAACTTATCTACCATTTTGAATTTAACGGCATCCTGAGCTGTTTCTATGGAAAGATTATTAGCTATGCCATTCAATGAATCAACCGGTATTTTTCTTGAAATTGATATACCGTCGAGCATTTTTTGCCACAAAGTAAAAAGATATGTTTGTGTCTGTTGACGGTTTTCATCACTCATTTTATCAAGAATAAAAGGCTCAACAGCACTTTTAAATTTACCATGACGAATTATCTGTGGTTCGATACCCAACTTTTCCAAAGCGCCTTTAAAAAACATCAATTCGCCTCCCAAACCTTTAAAATCTAAAAACCCTTGCGGATTAAGATATATTTCATCAGAAACGCTGGCAAGATAATAGGTAGACTGACTTAAATACTCGCTATAACAAACTATAAACTTTTTGTTGGATTTGAATTCAATCAACTTGTTTCTCATTTCTTCTATTGTAGCCAATCCTGCAGGAATATCAGAAACATCTAAAAAAATTCCCTTTATAGACTCATCCGTTTTGGCTTTTTCAATTTGTTCCAAGAAGTCATTTAAACCTGTTTTCCCTTTTGTGGAGAAACTACCTAAATCAAAATTACTTAACGGATTATCCGAACCCCTGTCAACAATAGGTTCAGTGATTTTCAAATGGAGTATGGAATTGGCTTCAATTGTAACTTCTTTATCGCTTCCTGCAGATGAAACAATAGCAGAAATAATTCCAACAAATAATAATACACAAACAACTGCGGCTATTATGAATCCCAAAACCGAGGCAAATAAAAACTTGAAAAACTGTTTCATTATAAAATCTATTAATAACTGATAAATATATTTATACAAATATCAAACAAAACTAATATGTTATGTCTATAAAAAAAATAAAACCAGTCTATAAAATCATAAACGGGAGCTTTTTAAAAAAGCATGTGAATTTTAATTTGGAATTTTTCTTCTAAATGCCACAGGCAATTTTTGCAATTTCTTCTATATTTGATTTTTTAAAAAAATGAACAGAGTATTTTTATTGCTTGGCAGCAACTTAGGGAATCCTTCAGAAAACCTTTCCAAATCAATTTCTTTATTGAACCAGAAAATAGGCAGCGTTATTAGCTGTTCATCAATCTATAAAACGGCACCGTGGGGATTTGAACACGAAAAGTTTTTTTTAAACCAGGTGCTTGAGATTGACACCACGCATAATCCCATAAAATTGCTTGAAAAGATTTTAAGTATTGAAATTGAAATGGGGAGAAAAAGAAGCGGAAAAGGATATGAAGGTAGAATTATAGACATAGACATTTTGTTTTTTAATGACGATTATTATGATTTAAAAGACTTAATTATACCTCATCCATTATTGCACAAAAGAAGATTTACCCTATGTCCTTTGTTTGAATTAGCTCCCTTGAAGATACATCCAATCTTTAAAAAAAATATTTCCGAACTTTTAGCTGACTGCGAAGACAATTGCAATGTAGAAAAGCTTAACATAAAATAATTTTTTATGATGCACTTTAAAAACATTGCTATTGAAGGAAATATTGGATCCGGAAAAACTAGTTTAGCCATAAAACTTGCTGCACATTTCAAGGCAGATTTAATCCTGGAGGAATTTTCAAACAACCCATTTCTAGAAGAGTATTACAAAAATAATAATGCAGCACTCGCTATGGAATTATTTTTTTTGAATACGAGACACAGCCAGCTAAACAGCCTAATTAACACAAAAGAAGAAAAGCTTATAATATCCGACTATTATCATGGGAAATCTCTGGTTTTTGCCAAAAACAATTTGAGCGAGCAGGAATTTGATCTTTACTTCAATATTTATGAAAAGTTAATGAAAGACCTCCATATGCCGGATTTAATCATCTTTTTGAATTGTGGGACAAAAAATTTGATTTCAAGAATTAAACAAAGAGGTAGAAAATTTGAAAGTGACATCTCTGAAAGTTACCTTTTGGAATTATCAAATCGATACACCAATTTTTTTGAAAATCAATCAAACATAAGAAGTATTTGTATCGAAACAGACAATCTTAATTTTATTGAAAACGAAAAAGATTTTGGCACAATATTAGAATTTATTTTTAATGCATAAAAAATAATTAAAAAGCGATAACGATTTGATTTTAAATTGCGTTTTAAGAAGCCTTGAAGTTTTTATTTGTAAAAAATAATAGCTAATATTGCACCCATTAAATTAAAACACTAGACAAAAATGAAAAAAAACGCAATTAAACCCTTATTTCTCGCCCTTGCAGGTGGAGTTGTTATAGCGGGTTGCGATGGCCTTGGAAAAATGGCCAAAAATGCTAACACGATAACTTATGAAGTTACGCCTAAGCCCCTGGAAGAACATGGTGACAGTATTTCTATCACGCTAACAGGTAAGTTTCCAGGTAAATATTTTAATAAAAAGGTTGCTGTTGCTGTTACTCCTGTTTTAATTCACAATGGTAAAGAAACTGCTTTGACCACAAGAAACTTCAAAGGGATGTCTTCTCAAGCTGAAGGAACTGTTGTTGATTTTGAGAAGGGTGCCAGTTTTAATTATACCGAAAAAATTGCTTACGCACCAGACATGCAAATCTCTGAGCTGCACGTTAAAGCTGCTGGTTCTAAAGGAACTACTAAAAAAGAATTTATTGACGTGAAAGTTGCTGACGGAACTATTACGACTCCTCTCTTAGTAATGCAAGATGATAAGCCAAGCTTAGCATCTGACAAATTCACTAAAAGTATATCTAAAACTGTTTCTGCTGATGTACATTTCAATGTGAATCAGTCAGATGTTCGTCCTGCCGAATTGACAAAAGACGATATGAAAGCTCTAAACGCTTTTGTTAAAGAAGGAATTACCCTTGGATACACCTTTTTAAACCTTGAAGTTTCTGCTTATGCTTCTCCTGATGGAGAAGAAAAAATGAATGCAGGCTTGGCAGAAAAAAGAGCTAATGAAGCTGCTAACCAAATTGTTAATGCACTTAAAAAAGCAAAAATAGCTGTCGCTTCAAACCCGGATTTTGCAAAAAAATCTTCTACTCCTGAAGATTGGGAAGGCTTTAAAAACTTAATGCAAAAATCTGACCTTAAGGATAAAGATCTTATTCTGCGCGTTCTTACTATGTATCCTGATTTAGAGCAAAGAGAAAAAGAAATCAAAAATATGGCTGCTACCTATACTGAAATTTCAGATAAGGTAATGCCTGAATTAAGAAGAGCTCAAATCAAAATCAGTGCTGAGAAAACAAGCAGAACCGATAATCAAATTTCTGCTCTGATCTCTACCACACCTGATTCTTTATCTGTTGAGGAAGTTCTTTATGCTGCAACACTAACCAGCGA
>CANHPJ010000237.1 GCA_947462515.1 Bacteroidota bacterium
AAAAGTATTTTTGGAAATTCGAATTTCTATACATCAAGAATATCAATGATTCTTTGAAGATCATTCTCAGAATTGAATTCAATTACAATTTTTCCTTTACCTGTTCCGGCAATTTTAAAATCTACTTTAGTTCCAAAAAGGGCGTTTAAATCATTGGTAAATTTTTGATGTTCGAATGATAGGGACGCAGCTTTTTTATTACTGCTATTGCTTGCGGCATCTACTCTAGTGCCTTGCAACACGTTGGCTTGAGTTTTACCTTCTCTAACCAGATCCTCCGATTGCCTCACTGATAATGAATTATCGACAATAAGTTGAAATATTTCAAGCTGCTTTTCTTGGCTATCAATATTAATAAGCGTTTTAGCATGCCCCATGGTAATCACATTGTCGCGTATACCGGCTTGAATGGCATCGGGCAATCTCAACAGACGAAGATAATTTGTAATTGTGGATCGTTGTTTGCTAACTTTCTCACTCAACTCTTCCTGGGTAAGTTTACACTCGTCTATCAACCTTTTATAGCTCAGCGCAACTTCAATAGCGTCTAAATTCTCTCTTTGAATGTTCTCCACAATCGCCATTTCAAGCATAGCCTGATCATTGGCAATTCTTACATAAGCAGGAATTTGGGTCAAACCTGCCAAACCGGAAGCACGAAATCTTCGCTCGCCCGATATTAATTGGTATTTATCATAACCCAATTTCCTTACGGTAACAGGTTGAATGATGCCATGTAATTTAATAGATTCCGAAAGTTCCAGTAAAGCTTCTTCCTCAAAATGAGTCCTTGGCTGAAAAGGATTTGCCTCAATCTGGTCAATAGGTATTTGGGCTATTGATCCAACCACAACGCTTTCATTACCTTTTTTAGATGTGATATCTGTGTTGGAATTTTCCAGCAAAGCACTTAAGCCTCGCCCTAAGGCACTTTTCTTATTGTTCTGATTCATCGTCATATTCAAGATCTGTTTCAATAATTTTTTCAGAGGTTTTGATTTTCGTCAAATCATTTTTTTGAAGTATTTCTCTGGCCAAATTTAAATAATTTATTGCTCCCTTGCTCGCTGCATCATGCATAATAATGGTTTCCCCGTGACTAGGTGCTTCTCCGAGTTTTGTATTTCGTTGTATGATGGTGTCAAAAACCATTTGCTGAAAGTGCGTTTTTACTTCCTCAACAACCTGATTAGATAACCTTAGACGAACATCATACATTGTTAGCAGTATGCCTTCAATTTCAAGACTGGGATTAAACCTTTCCTGAACAATCTTTATGGTATTCAAAAGTTTACCAAGTCCTTCCAATGCAAAATATTCGCACTGTACCGGAACAATGACAGAATCAGCGGCTGTTAACGCATTTAAGGTAATTAGTCCAAGTGAAGGAGAACAATCCAAGATGATAAAATCGTAATCGTTTTTTAACTTGGCAATTGCCGCTTTCATCATTTTTTCCCTATTGGGAAGATTAATCATCTCAATTTCTGCACCCACCAGGTCGATGTGTGCAGGCAACAAATCTAAATTGGGGTTATCAGTATTTAGAATTATATCCTTGGCTTCTACCTGATTGATGATACATTCATATATACTGGTTTTTATATTTCTTGGATCAAAGCCAACACCAGAGGTTGCATTAGCTTGAGGATCTGCATCTATTAATAACGTTTTATGGTCTAAAACAGCCAAACTTGCCCCTAAATTAATCGCTGTTGTAGTTTTTCCAACTCCGCCTTTTTGATTTGCTATCGCAATAACTTTTCCCATCTTTTTTATTTTACGTTATTAATTTTTCTTCTTATAAAGTTTTTCAAATCTCCTTGGTTTCTCCTATTTCAAAAAGTATAAGAGACTTGTCTTGCTGCTTGAATTTTTCTATAGCTTCTTTTTTATCTATTATGATATAATCGAACGTATCGTAATGCATGCCTATGATTTTATCACATTTAATAAAGTCTGATGCTATAATGGCATTATCAGCACTCATTGTAAAGTTATCACCAATTGGTAAAAAGGCGAAATTTAAATTTCTGTAGTCACCAATTAATTTCATATCGTATGTCAAAGCTGTATCTCCGGCATAATAGAAATGTGAATCACCGGTGCTGACTAAAAATCCCATTGCGCTTCCACCATAAGATCCATCAGGCATACTGCTGGAATGAACTGCATTGACACACTTTACTTTTCCGAAGTCAAAAATCCATTTACCTCCGACATTCATGGGATGAAAATTATCTATTCCTCTTTTGTTTAGCCAGTTGCATATCTCAAAATTCGAAATAACGACAGCGTTGGTGTTTTTTGCTATTTCAACCGCATCAGCAATGTGGTCTTCGTGACCATGCGAAATAAAAATATAATCTGCTTTTATGGATTTAATATCTATTTTGCCCGCAAGCTTGTTGCTAGATATAAAAGGATCAAAAAGTAAGTTTTTGTTTCCAACTTCAACTCCAAAACAAGAATGTCCAAAATAGCTTACTTTCATAGTTTTTACTGCTTGTACGAAAAATTAAATCGTTTAATTATTGAATTGATATTTTTAATGGAACAGTTTTTATGAATTTTAAAAAAATCAACACAATAAAATTACGCTTTATGAATCTTCTAAGAAGGGTTTAATGCTAATATATTTTTAAACAGTAAAGTGTTAATTAAGTATTCACAAAACTTTTAAATTAACGTAATAAGAAGTTGTTTTGTTCTTTAACAGCAAATTATTAGCGATGAAAATGAGTCAATACAGGCTTTAACTAGATTCTGGAAGTTGAATTTTTACTGTTTTTCTTTCTTTAAAATTTTAAGGCAATTTAAAGTTAAATATTTCAATTGTTAGTTTAGAGTAAGTCTATAGTTTTCAAAAATCTTTCTAATGTATATATTTGCTCATTGCGATAAAATCGACATAGAAGCTTTATTATTTATGGAATAGAATAAACATTCCAGCCTTCCGAGTTAAAAAACAGTAATCTAATAATGTAAGAAAATAGATCTTTAATATCAGAAAATGACTCAAACCATTTTGATCCTTATAATATATCTTTGAAGGGTTTTTTATGTTGAAAATTATTTATTTCCATTTTTAGATTGGGAATTTAGGAGCATATACTCCCTTTTTCCATAAAATAGCAACTATTTAGAATTTGATGCTATTTTTTGGGGCTAACTGACCCTAAAAAACATAATTTGTTTTGCGTTCAAATCACAAAAAAGCAATAAGTAATTTAAACAAGCATTTTTTTCCAAATATGCCCCAATAAATTGGTATTACCTTTACTTCACTCCTATTGATTCATTATCTGCTTAAGTGCGGAATCAAAAAAGACTCCGTTTTAAATTCAAAAAAAAACTTTGCATACTTAATTTGATGCTCGACTATACTTACAAGTATATAATCTAATGTTATTAAGGAATGATTGAAGAATTATTTTCCTTATCAATAATCCATTCTTATTTCTTTTTATACAAATAAATCATCATCAAAAATCAGATTTTTTTGGAACAAAATGTGATTATTAAAATGGATGCATTTTTTAAATAGAATAGTTTTTAAAACCATTTAAACCGAATGCGTTGAGCATAAAAAAATAAAATTGATAACAATTAATGAATCATATTATTGTTTTTCAGTTATTTAGCCGAAGTATCAAAGAAAAAATAAAATATAATTCTAATAAAGTAATCGGGTATAAATTGCCAAAAAAACAACTACAAAACTGCTAACAAATATATCTGCACTATGGCACTGCCAATTAATATAAAAGAGCTGATTAACGGAAAAACCGTTGAATGGGAACGAATTGAACTTAAAGAAGGTTGGAACCCAACTAAGGTTTTACATTCAATATGTGCTTTTGCGAATGATTTTAATAATTGG
>CANHPJ010000238.1 GCA_947462515.1 Bacteroidota bacterium
ATGAGCTCTCAGATTCTGCTAAAATATTATTGAATGAATTATAGGGTTGACTTAAACCAGAAATATAATTATCAGCGCAGCTTATCTTGCCTATAACACCTTTTGCTAGGCTAGTACCTGTATTTTTTAGGTAAACGCTTAATGAAATATCCTCGCCTTTATTTATAAATCCATCTTTGTTATTATCTGAGTTTAATTCGTAACGGCTAAAGTGCACAAAACTCGAATACGTTTTAAACTCCAATACACTTCCATATGCTGTGCCTTTGCCATTGGTGGCAAAAGCCCTGGCATAATAGACTGTACCTTTATTTAAGTTGTTCAAATTACCTGAAAAATCGCCGGTACCACTTCCATTTATAGTTTTAGTGTCCATAATGCTTGGATTAGCATTGGTGCCATAGCAAATGCCTCTTTCAATAATACTGGCACCACCGTCGCTATAAACCGAACCATTACAAATAGCACTCGATAAGCTAATATTAGAAATGGAAAGTGTTTTTACTTCTGGCAGTGTGGCATTTAAATTAATTTGAAATGATTTGGCATCCGAAAAAACACTCTTGGTCAGCTCCCCTTTTAAGGATTTTACCCTCCAAAAATATTTTTTAGCGTGAGCAAAATTATTCACCGTGGCTGATAATCCTTCTTCTTGCGTATTGTAAAACAAATTTTGAAATAAAGAGTCTTCAGACACCTGAAAAAGATAGGCTGTAGCAAAATCAGACTTTTCCCATTTAAAAGTAACGGAACTGTTGGCTATGCTATTTTTATCGGCCGGAGCCAGTAAGGCCGGTGGCTGCAAATACTTGCAATCATAACTTTGTTCATCGGCCTTAGGGTCATAATTTATTGCATTCGGATCGGTACAACCCTCTCGTCTGCAAGAATATACAAACAACACAAGAAGCAGAAAAACTATTTTATAAAAGCTTGATTTAAAATGCACTTTTTTAAATTATTTGTAAAAACATTTCTGCTGTATGTTAATATGCCATTTTTTTTTAATCATGATGCACGAAAAAAATAGATATACCCTCATTCTTTAATTTCATGGGCAAGAATAATCCTATTGCAATGCAAAAATTATTGGTAGCATCATCTGCACTGGTACAATAATGCCATTTACCTTGCCTGGTTTCCATTTGGGCATGGTAGAGAGCAATCGAATGGCCTCTTCATCGCAGCCTCCTTTTATTCCTCTGGTAACTCTTGCATCAGTAATTGACCCGTCTGTTCTTACCACGAACGATAATAATACCTTACCCTGAATACCCTGTTCAACAGCAGACTGAGGATAATTTAGGTTCTTAACTAGATACTTCATCATTGCCTGCGAGCCACCCGGAAACTCAGGCATTTCATCGGCAAAAGTATATACTTGAGAGTTATCTATTGCAGGCGCCTGCTTTTGGGCTTTGGCTATTTGAAATACCCCCAATGCATAAATCATAAGTATTGATACAAAATACTTAAACCTAAAATCTAACTGAATACGCATACGCTTATAAAATTTAAATGTCTAAATTAAAACTAAAATAAATATTAATGCTAATCAAGGTTTGAAATGAAAAAACAACACTCAATAAGCTTTAAATCAATAAAATAAACAAAATAACTCCTGTTTTGCAAGATAAAAACTTAGAAGGTAGTACTTTTTAAACTTAATTTTTAACTCACTACTAAATTGATCAAACTTTCTTTATTGTCGAATATAAAAACAAATCACTCTAAATTTAACCAGCAATTAGCAGGTTAAATTTAGAGTGAAAAACAAAATTTATTTTAGATTAACTCTTTTTTAAGCGTCAAAAAAGCTTGCTTATTTTTATTACTTAAAAAATTAATCACTAAAGTCATGCGGATAACCAATCGGTTCAGTATCTGAAACTCCCAAGTAATCATTTATAAATGAGAAGTTTTGATCAATTACGCTCTTTTTAATTGAAACAAAAACAGTATTATCATTATTTAACAGATAAATTACATAATCTTTTGTGCTATTGGTATAGGCAGACATTAGATTACTGGAATTGTTTTGGTCTTTGGTAAAACCAACTAAAGTTTTTTCTATGGCTTCACGTAATTCTTTTGCTTTACCATAACCTCTTCCAGAAAGGCTTAACTTATATCCAAAACCACCTATATCTGCATTATTATCTATTACTCTTTTTGAATACCAACCATCTGGAACATCGATAAAAAAATCGCCAATCACATAAAAATCTAAATTAACTTCATTGCCTATAATTTCGGAAGTAATAGCATGTTCCTGACTGTATTTATTAAAATAGTCATCATTCAGAGCAAATTTATTCAGCAAAGCAGAAATTTTACTATTTAAAGACAATCCCTCCGGCGCGCTTAATTTCAATCTATTGGTGATGGCTGACATATTGAAAAAATCGGTTTGTACACTCTCATAAGTGGTAGAAGCATTTACCAAAAAATGATACAAATCATTACTAACTCCGTCAAACTGCGGATTTATAACATATTTACCCTCCTGATTTATAAAACCTACCTTTTCGCTGCTATACACCAATGCCAGATTACCACTAAAAGGTAAGGCATTTTCAAATTGAGGATTTATTGATATTTTACCTTCTTTGTCAACATAGGCCCAGTTTTCGCCAGATCGAACTGCTGCCAGGTCATTATTAAAAAAACAATAGGCATCATCAAACTGCGGATTAATAGATATTTTACCTTGGTTGTCACACCAACCCCATTTACCATCTTGTTCAACCATAAAAATGTCGTTATCAATTTTTATATCTGTAAATTGAGGATTGATAAAATATTTTCCTGTTTCGTCAATAACACCAGCTTTCTCACCAGAAGTAACAACGGCCTTGCCGTTGTTAAAATCTAAAGCATAATCGAACTGATAATTTATTATTATTTTACCATCTTTATCGATATATCCCCATTTTCCTTCTTTATTTTGAACAGCACATTTGCCATCACTAAAATTACCACATCCTGCAAATTGAGGGTTAATCTTTACCTTACCTTCTTTATCAACAAAACCCCATTTAGTGCCACTTACATCTAAAACATCATATGCGGCCAGGCCTCCTCTAAAAATCCTTACAGACTCTGCATCTTTCAATGTTATTTTAACCTGTCCTTTGGTGTCTATAGCCAGAGGCTCTGAATTTTTAGAAACCACCCATGCCAAATCTTCACTAAATACGGTTGCATTTTCGTAAATAGCATTTATAACAAATTTACCATCTTCTCCTATAAACCCCCATTTTGGATTTTCGCCAAAGGTGCGCACCATTGCCAAACCATTTCTAAATAAGGATGCCTCTGAAAATTGAGGATTAATAACTATTTTACCTTCCTGATCTATATACTGATAATTTTCACCACTTTTAACAGGATATAATTTTATCTCTTCTGTTTTATTTCCAATAAAATTGCAGGCAAATAAAGACGATAAAAGCATTCCCACAAATACATTTTGAATTCTTTTTTTCATTGTTTTTTTTAAATAAATGGTTTTACATTTAAGGCGGCAATATTACAAATTAATTAATAAAGCATGAAAAAATATCTTAAAACACTACATAACAATAAATTAAAGAAAAAACCAAAATAAATGTTTCTAAAAATAAATTTACTCTGCATATCGCGTTACTTTTTTTCGGGCTCTCTCTTTTTTGAAAAGGTTAATTTAACTCAAACCCAACTTAGCAATAGAAAATTAAAAAAGGATAATCAAAAACTTTTGAATAGCTATTTAAGCCTCTAAACTATTTCCTTCATTTATAAATTAAGGTGACGCGTTTTAAATTCAGCGTGTGCTCATTTTTTATACTTTTTTTTGGCGTAAACCTATTCTAGGAAAAGCTATCCTCTTGTGAAAA
>CANHPJ010000239.1 GCA_947462515.1 Bacteroidota bacterium
GACAGTTTTCGATAAGAGGCGGTATTGTTGATGTGTTCTCATTTGCTAATGATAATCCTTATAGAATTGAGTTTTTTGGCGACGATGTTGATTCGATAAGAAGTTTTGATGCAGTTACTCAGCTATCAATCAAAAACTACGATAAAATAATTATCATACCAAATGTACAGGGAAAGATATTACAGGAAAGCAGAACAGGATTTATTGATTTTATAAGTGCCCAAAACACTTCGGAACCGGTAATTTGGATTAAAGACTTGCAGTTTGCATTGGATAAAATTAAAAAAGAATTTGACAATGCTGAACATGCATTCAGCAAATTAGAAAGTGCCATAAAAAGACTTTCGCCGATAGAGCTTTACACATCGGAAGATGAATTTAAAAGGCATTTTTCAGGAGGCTGCACCATTGAATTTGGCACACAGCATCTTTTAAAAGCCGAAAAAACCATTTATTATAACACCACCCCACAGCCAACATTCAACAAAAACTTCGAGCTATTGGCCGGCAACTTAAAAGAAAACTCCGATAAAAAAATTCATAACATTATATTTGCCGATACTGAAAAACAAGCTTCCAGATTGATTTCCATTTTTGAAGATATTGGAAAAAATACAGATTTCGCTACAGTTTTTCTTTCGCTTCATGAGGGCTTCATCGACAAAGACCTATCAATAGCATGTTATACCGACCATCAGATTTTTGATCGCTATCACAGGTTCAAATTAAAAAGCAATAACTTTCAAAAAAATGATGCCATTACCCTCAAGGAAATCTATGGCTTAAATCCGGGCGATTATGTCACGCACATTGATCATGGAGTGGGAAAATTTGCAGGGCTGGAAAAAATAGAAGTAAACGGGAAAATGCAAGAATCTATTAGACTGGTATACAAAGACAATGATATACTTTATGTTAGCATTCACTCTTTGCATCGTATTGCCAAATTTACTGGTAAGGAGGGACATCAGCCCAAATTAAACAAACTGGGATCAAACGCCTGGGCCAATTTAAAGCAGAAAACAAAGAAAAAAGTCAAAGAAATAGCCTTTGACTTAATAAAACTTTATGCCAAGCGAAAAACAGAAAAAGGCTTTGCCTATAGCCCCGACACCTATCTGCAGCATGAACTAGAGGCATCATTTATATATGAAGACACCCCTGATCAGGAAAAGGCTACTATTGATGTTAAAAGAGACATGGAATCACTCATACCAATGGACAGGCTGATATGTGGCGATGTAGGCTTTGGAAAAACTGAAATTGCGGTAAGGGCGGCATTTAAGGCTGTTGCAGACAGCAAACAGGTGGCTGTATTGGTTCCTACAACAATTTTAGCACTACAGCATTATAAAACCTTTAAAGAAAGGTTAAAAAACTTGCCCTGTAATGTAGATTATATAAACCGCTTTAAATCGGCAAAAGAGCAGAAAGAGACAATAAAAAAGCTGGAGGAAGGAAGCATTGACATATTAATTGGCACACATCGTTTGATTGGGAAGGACATTAAATTTAAAAACCTGGGATTAATGATAATCGATGAAGAGCAAAAGTTTGGAGTAGCTGCCAAGGATAAACTCAAGGTTTTGCGCGAATCAGTTGATGCATTAACGCTTACGGCCACTCCCATTCCACGAACACTTCAGTTTTCGCTTATGGGGGCTAGAGATTTATCAGTTATAAATACGCCTCCTCCTAATCGTCACCCGGTACAAACAGAGCTGCACACTTTTAACGAAGAAATAATAAGAGATGCCATTTCATTCGAGATAAGTCGAGGTGGCCAGGTATTTTTTGTACATAACAGAGTTCAGAATATTCAGGAGGTGGCAGGCATGATACAAAGGCTTTGTCCGGATGTAAAGGTAGCCGTGGGCCATGGCCAAATGGATGGAGACAAGCTGGAAGCAGTTATGCTCGACTTTATAAATGGTGATTTTGATGTTCTTGTTGCAACAACAATTATTGAATCGGGGCTGGACATTTCGAATGCAAACACCATCATTATAAATCAGGCTAATATGTTTGGATTAAGCGACTTACACCAAATGAGAGGACGAGTTGGCAGATCAAATAAAAAGGCATTTTGTTATTTGCTTTGCCCTCCCCTTTCAACCCTTACGGAAGATGCACGAAAACGACTCACTGCCATTGAACAGTTCTCGGATTTGGGAAGTGGTTTTAATATTGCAATGCGCGACCTAGATATACGTGGTGCAGGAGATATGCTTGGCGGGGAACAGACAGGATTTATAAATGAAATTGGATTTGATACATACCAGAAAATTTTGGCTGAAGCCGTTGAAGAACTTAAGGAAGAAGAATTCAAAGAGCTTTTTGAAAACACCAGAAACGACAATTTCAAGGAAGCCTCAAAGGCAAATAATTTTGTTAAGGACTGTGTTATTGATACTGACATGGAAATATTAATTCCTGACTATTATATCAGCAACATCACCGAAAGGCTTAATTTATATAAAGACCTTGACAATATAGAGCATGAGGAAGACCTTTTAGACTTTTCCAAAAATCTAAAAGATCGTTTTGGTGATATACCAGAGCAGACAAATGAGCTGATAAATACAATCAGGTTGAGAAATGTGGCAAAAAAAATTGGTTTGGAAAAGCTTGTTTTGAAAAACGAGAAACTTGTTGGTTATTTTATTTCCAATCAATCCTCGCCATTTTATCAATCAGAAAACTTTATGAGAATTTTAAAAGACATTCAACAGTTTCCAAAAACGTTTAAGTTAAAACAGACCAATGAAAAACTGATGGTAATATCAGAAAATATAAGCAGCGTTAATGATGCGTTAAACTGTCTTCAAGCACTTTTAAACTAAAATTTTTGGTATTATAAAGTTATTGATAATGACTTTTCAACATTGCACTTAAAGACAAATCAGAGGAGTCACTTCTGTTAAAAGCTTGTTCTTATAATAATAAAAAAACAAGCTTTTAACAGAAGTAAATGCCGGCATTGATAATCCTTTAAAAAATTAACATGTAATTAATTAATATAGTTTTGTTAATAAACTATAAATTGATAATTTAGTCTTTTAACAAATAACAACAACATGCACGTTGCAATAGCAGGAAACATCGGATCAGGAAAAACCACCCTCACCACCTTATTAGCCAAGCATTATGGCTGGGAACCACACTATGAAGATGTTGACGACAATCCATACTTGAACGATTTCTACGAAGAGATGCAACGCTGGTCTTTTAATCTACAAATCTACTTTATCAATAATCGGTTTAATCAGATTTTAGAAATAAGAGAAAAAGGCAAAAAGGTTATTCAGGACAGAACAATATATGAGGATGCTTATATTTTTGCCCCGAATTTACATTCTATGGGCTTGATGACTACCAGGGATTTTGAAAACTATTTTTCATTGTTTAACCTCATCGATAAATTCATACAACCACCTGATTTACTTATATATCTTAGGGCATCGGTACCAACTTTAGTAAGCCAAATACAAAAACGCGGCAGAGAGTACGAAAACGCCATCAGATTAGATTACCTGAAAAGACTTAACGAGCGTTATGAAGCCTGGATTAGCACTTACGACAAAGGAAAAATACTTATAGTTGATGTAGACAACAATAACTTTTCTGAAAAAGCAGAAGACCTTGGACTTATCATCAATAAAATTGATGCTGAAATAAATGGTCTTTTTTAAACGTACTTTTCAATTCTAAAAATACTATTGAGATCTTTACAATTCTTTTAAGCCCTTTTATTCTATTATTTATAGAAGAAAGGGCTTTCTTATTAAAATCATTAGAC
>CANHPJ010000240.1 GCA_947462515.1 Bacteroidota bacterium
CTATAACTTTCAGGGTGAACAGCGGTATTGTCAAGTGGATTTTCGGCTCCTCTTATTCTTAAAAAGCCTGCGCATTGTTCAAAAGCTTTGTTGCCCAGTCGAGGTATTTTCTTTAATTGTTCTCGATTAGTAAAGCCTCCGTGTTCTTTTCTATATTCAACGATGTTTTGTGCCAGTTGCGGCCCTAAACCCGATACATACGTAAGCAAATGCTTACTGGCGGTGTTTAAATTGACACCAACCATATTTACAGCACTTTCAACGACTAAATCAAGTGAGTTTTTTAATTTGTTTTGATCCACATCATGCTGATATTGTCCAACTCCAATGGATTTAGGATCTATTTTTACCAGCTCTGCAAGTGGATCCATTAACCTCCTGCCAATAGAAACAGCCCCTCTTACGGTAACGTCATAATCGGGAAATTCTTCCCGAGCAACAGCAGAAGCAGAATAAATGGAGGCTCCACTTTCGTTTACAATATAGATCTGAATATCTTTGTTGAATTTAATTCGTTGAATGAAGCTTTCTGTCTCTCTTCCTGCTGTTCCGTTTCCTATTGCAATGGCGTCAATTTTATATGCTTCCACCAGCTGATAAATTTTTGCCGATGCTTTTTTCGTATCCAGTTGCGGAGGGTGAGGGTAGATGTTTTCATTATGAAGCAAATTACCCTGTTCATCGAGACATACCAGCTTACATCCGCTTTTAAATCCCGGATCTATGGCAAGTGTTTTTTTAGGGCCTAAAGGTGCAGCAAGCAGTAATTGCTTTAAATTATCAGCAAACACCTCAATAGCGCCCTGGTCGGCTTTTGCTTTGGTAATATTTCTATATTCAGTTTCTATTGATGGCCCCAGAAGTCTTTTGTAGGAGTCTGATATTGCCAGTGAAATTTCAGTGCCGGATTGATTTCTTGTTTTTATGAATATGCGTTCCAATAAAGAAATTGCTTTATTAAAATCAGGTTCGATATTCACTCTTAAAAAACCTTCTTCCTCTCCACGCATTAAAGCTAAAATACGATGGGAGGGACACTTGTTTAGTTTTTCATTGTAGTCGAAATAATCTGAAAATTTAACACCCTCGGCAGCTTTGGTTTTTATTACTTTAGATGTTATTATCGCTTCTTTTTCAAATAGTTGCCTAATTGTTGTACGAGCTTGCTGATCTTCATTGATTTTTTCAGCTATAATATCTCTGGCTCCTTGCAGGGCTTCTTCGGTAGTTTTAACCTCTTTATTTAAAAAGGTTTTAGCTTTATCAACCAAAGAACCATTCAACTGACTAAAAATATAATTTGCCAGCGGCTCCAGGCCATGCTCCCTGGCTATGCTTGCTTTTGTCTTTCTTTTAACTTTAAAAGGAAGGTAAATGTCTTCTAAAATGGTAATGGAATCGCAATTAATGATGCTGTTTTTAAGAGCTTCGGTAAGTTTGCCTTGATCCTGAATGCTGCTGATAACACTTTCCTTTCGTTTTTCAAGTGCGATATTATTTTGCCATAAATCCCTAATATGAGAGATTTGAACTTCATCCAAACTTCCTGTTTGCTCTTTACGATATCTGGAAATAAAAGGAATTGTTGATCCTTCATCTAAAAGGCTAATCGTTCTTTGAACCTGATTTTGAGATAGGTTAAGCACATTAGCTATGTTTTGTATCGCTTTTTGCAATGGCATTGTATTATGAATGATTTATGAAAGAATAGCATTTTTTAGAGCAACCATTTTAATAGCTGTTATTGCAGCCTCGTCGCCCTTATTACCATGTTTTCCACCGGCTCTATCAATGGCTTGTTGGAGCGTATTAGGAGTTAGAACACCAAATATAACTGGCTTGTTGTATTTAAGGTTTAAATCGGTTATACCTTGTGAGCAGGCATTACAAATAAAATCAAAATGCTTGGTTTCTCCTTGAATGACACAGCCTATGCAGATAACTGCATCTACTTGGCCTTTTTCCAATAAAAATTGGGCACCCATAGGCAACTCAAAAGTTCCGGGAACGGTTACTTTTTCTATTTTTTCTGCATTAAATTCGGTTAATAATTTAAGGGCTCCCTGATATAAAGCATCAGTTATTTCGGTGTTCCATTCTGCAACTACAATCCCGAATTTCATGCCTGAGGCTGATGGTACTTGTTCTGCATTAAATGCTGAAAGGTTTTTTAATTCTGTAGCCATATCTAAAGTATTTAAAAAAGAAAGAGGAATAGCTTTTAAAACTGTTCCTCTTTCATATTATTATTTGTGTTTAAACTATTTTCCTGCTAATGTTTTAGCTCTGCCGATGTATTTTTCAATTTCTCTGCCTTCGTTTGTTTCAGCGTATTCTTTTTTAATTTTTTCATATACCTTAATGGCATTTTCATATTCGGCCATTTCCTCATATACCGAACCGGCTTTCATCAAAAAGATAGGAGAGGAGAATTTATTTTTGTTGTTGTTAGCTGCCTTTAAGTAATACGCAACTGCTTCATTATAATTTTGCAATTCAGAGTATGCATCTCCTGTCGCTCCAATGGAAATGCTTGAAAGGACCATGTCATCTGATTTAAAATCTTTTAAAAAAGCTATGGCTTCTGTATATTCGCCTTTTTTCAAATGACAGATTCCCATATAGTAATTGGCAAGATTAGCAGCTTTAGTCATCCCGTAACTGTCAATAATATCGGAAAAACCTGAGTTTTTACCATCTCCAAACATGGCTTTGTCCAATGAGTCTTTGGCAAAATATTTTTCGGCAGCAAACATTTCAGATTGTGCCTTTTGCTCCTGAGGTCCGATATATAATTTTGTCCAACTGAAATACAATACAACAATTAGTATAATTGCAGAGGCAATTATAATAAGAGGTTGTTTGTTGTTTTCAATCTTTGTTTCCCAATTACTCAATGTCTCTTGTACATCAACAAAAGAGGTTTCTTCTTGTTTTTTTGACATAGGTTTGTTGTTTAAAGGTGCAAAAATAGGTTTTTTTGTAGAAATTCAATAACAATTACTTATAATTTAACTTTCTTTCTTTAATCTATTGGTTTACTTTTGTCATTCTATTATAAAAGTCCTGAAATCAGCCTTATGTTTCTTCAAAAATTGTTTTTAATAAACTTCAAAAATTACGCACAGGCTGAGATTGAATTTTGCCCAAAATTTAATTGTTTTGTCGGCAATAATGGAGAAGGAAAAACCAATCTTCTGGATGCCATACATTACCTTTCACTTTGCAAAAGTTTTTTTAATTCGGTGGATTCTCAGAATATAATGCACGAGGCTCCTTTTTTTGTTATTCAAGGATTGTATCAGGCTGATGACAAAGAGTTGGATATATATTGTGGGATAAAGCGAAACGAAAAAAAACAATTCAAAAAAAACAAAAAGGAATACGCCAGGCTGGCAGATCACATCGGCCTTGTTCCGCTTGTTATGATATCACCAAAAGATGGGGAATTAATTACAGAGGGAAGTGAAACAAGAAGGAAGTTTATTGATTCTGTGATTTCTCAGCTCGATAAGGACTATCTGGTCAAGCTTATCAACTACAACAAGGTATTGACTCAGCGTAATGCCCTTTTGAAATATTTTTCTGAAAGCAGAACTTTTCAGAAGGAATCAATAGAGATTTGGGATATGCAACTGGCACAATATGGCAATTATATTTTCGAAAAACGCAAGACTTTTTTAGAGGAGTTTGTCCCATTGTTTCAGGAATATTATGATTTGATTTCCAACAAAAAAGAAAAGGTTTCCATTTTATATGAAACTCAGCTTGATGGCGATAA
>CANHPJ010000241.1 GCA_947462515.1 Bacteroidota bacterium
ATCCTCGTTCAAAATCAAACTGTATTTATTGTCTATTTCTTCGAAGGAGTTTCCCGGAGCAAATGAAGACAGCACCCATAATACAATGGAAACAGCTATAATAATTTTACCGGCATCCCACACAAACAACTTTACCTTTTCAACTACAGTAAATAAAATATTATTCCATCTGGGCGATCTGTAAAACGGCATCTCCATAATGAAATAACTCCGTTCCTTGCTCTTTATGATGAACTTGAATGCTAAAGCAGATAAAATGGCTGACAAAAAACCGATAAAGTACAAACCCATCATGGTAATGCCTTGCAGGCTTAAAATACCTGCAATTTTTTTTTCAGGAATAACTAATGATATCAATAAGGTATAAACCGGTATTCTTGCGCTACAGCTCATCAGCGGGGTAACCATAATAGTAATTAGTCTCTCTTTCCAATTGCCAATTGTGCGCGTTGCCATAATAGCCGGCACAGCGCAGGCTGTACCACTAATTAACGGAATTACAGACTTTCCATTTAATCCGAATTTACGCATGAGCCTGTCCATTATAAAACTAACTCTGGCCATATAACCGGAATCTTCTAAAACAGCAATAAAAGCAAACAAAAATGCTATCTGTGGAATAAATATTATTACTCCACTCAATCCTGCAATGATCCCATTTACAATTAAATCATTCAAAATCCCCTCGGGCAAATTACTTTTAGTCCATTCACTCAAAGTAGAAAACCCAAGTTCAATCCAATCCATAGGATAAGATGAAAAAGTAAAAATGGCCTGAAAAATGCAAAACAAAACAAGAAGAAAAACTAAAAATCCCCAATATTTATGAGTGAGAACCTTATCCAATTTGTATGAAAATGAATTTTTAATTTCAGACTCACCAATTGACAATGATTTGCTTAAAACTTGAGTGATTAATTTATACCGTTCTATTACCTCTTGTGTTTGCCCCTGCGAATTAGAATCCTCTGATTTATAATGAATAAAATGTTTTTTAGGCTTAAAATTATCTGAATCTTGCAACAAAGCCTCTTTTAATGCATCAATACCTTCTCCTCTGCGCGCTACCATTGGGAAAACCTTTATCCCCAGCTGAGCAGCAAGTTCTTCGACATTAATTTTTATTTTTTTCGCCTCTGCCTCATCAACCATATTGAGCGCCAATACGCAAGGCTGACCCAAATCAATTATTTGGGTTGCAAAAAGAAGATTTCTTTTCAAATTGCATGCGTCAACGATGATAATGGTAACAGCCGGATAATCTGCGTTAGCGGGGTCTGATATGAGCTGATAAGTTACTTTTTCATCCAATGACTTGGGATGAAGACTATAAGTACCTGGTAAATCTATGATTTTTGCCTGTATATCTTTTGACAAAAAACATGTGCCTATTTTTTTTTCAATGGTGACTCCGGGAAAATTACCTACCTTTTGATTAAGTCCCGTCAAACGGTTAAAAAGTGTAGTCTTACCACTGTTGGGATTCCCAACCAATGCAACTTTTATACTTTTATTAATGGGGTATTTACTCGAAATATCTTCTGACACAATATTAATTTTAAATTGGAAATACCATTAGAGTAATGAAACTCTAATGGTCTGTGCTTCTTGCTTTCTCATGGTCAAAAAATATCCGGAAACCTCTATCATCATCGGATCGCCCATGGGAGCAAATTTATGCAACTGTATCTTTTCTCCGGGAATACATCCCATCTCCATCAATTTTAATGAAAGCTCAACATCCGAAAAGTCCTCTACTACTCCCGTTTCACCAATTTTAAGATCAGATAGATTAATCGTATTCAAAACAGATTGATTTATTAAATAGTTATTTTCTCGATTTTTAAAACATCATTTTTTACCTTACTCCACTTGGGACAATCTCCGCAAGGATTTTTTTTAGTAAATAAAGCACATCCATTAAACAACAGTAACAAAACTATAAACAGTATCTTTCTTTCTATTATCTTATGAATCATAAAATCATGCTTTGGCGTGAAACAAAGTGACAAAAAATCACAGATATTTGACATTTAAATTTAACAAACCTCACTAAAATAAAAGTATACGCTAATTATCAAATAATCTGTATTTTTGATCAAAAATAAGTGTCTTATTTAACAAAGACAATAACACAAATAAGGTATTTTATTCTAAATTTAATTTAATGCGCATTTTTTATCATATCGGAAAATATTTTTTGTTAATGAAGATGGTTTTCTCCAAACCAGAGAAGGTTTCAATTTACCGAAAACAAATATTCTTCGAAATGTACTCCCTAGGGTTGGGATCTCTTGGTATTGTCGCCATAATCTCCATTTTTATGGGTGCAGTAATTACTATTCAATCTGCCTTTGGTTTTACTAGTCCCTTCGTACCCATCTATGCCGTTGGATTTGCCACAAGAGAATCTATGATTCTGGAATTTGGGCCAACTATAGTTAGTTTGATTTTAGCAGGAAAAGTTGGATCCAACATAGCCTCCGAATTGGGCACAATGCGCGTTAGCGAGCAAATCGATGCTCTCGATATTATGGGAATTAATTCAGCTGCTTATCTAGTTTTACCCAAAATTATTGCTGCTGTATTTTTTAATCCTTTGCTAATCATAATAAGCATGTTTCTGGGAATTTTTGGTGGCTGGTTTTTTGGAGTGGTAACCGGAGTGGTTACATCGTATGAGTTTATCTATGGAATACAATGGCAGTTCAAACCTTTCAATGTTATTTATGCTCTGATAAAAACTGTGGTGTTTGCTTTTATTATATCTTCTGTTGCTTCATATCATGGCTATTATACAAAAGGAGGTGCCCTTGAAGTGGGTGTCTCCAGCACAAAAGCGGTAGTTTATACCAATATTCTAATTTTGGTCTTTAATTTCCTACTCACTCAACTGCTCCTGGCATGATAGAATTAAAAAATATTCATAAATCATTCCATAACACCAACATCTTGAAAGATGTTTCATTGGAATTTAAGCAAGGTTCAGTTAATATCATTATCGGTCAAAGCGGCTCCGGAAAAACAGTCATGCTCAAATGCCTGGTTGGCCTTTACGAGGTGGATCAAGGTGGTGTAATTTATGGTGGACAGAACTTCACTAGAATGAACCTAAAAGAAAGAAAAGAAATAAGAAAAGAAATCGGAATGCTCTTTCAGGGTTCAGCACTTTTTGATTCTCAAACGGTCGAGCAAAATGTAATATTCCCTCTTTCAATGTTTACCAATATGAGCGAAGAGGAAAAACTGGATCGTGCTAATTTTTGTTTAAAACGAGTAGATTTAATAAACAGCAATAACAAGTATCCGGCGGAGATTAGCGGAGGAATGAAGAAAAGAGTAGCCATAGCACGCGCTATCGCAATGAATCCTAAATATCTATTTTGCGATGAACCCAACTCAGGACTTGATCCCGCAACCTCCATACTGATTGACAATCTTATTAAGGAAATAACAGAAGAATATAATATCACCACTGTGGTAATAACCCACGACATGAATTCAGTGATTGAAATTGGAGAAAATATTGCCTTTCTGCACAAAGGTCAAATTGCCTGGAAGGGTGACAAAAACGAAATTCTTCGTTCTGAAAATAAAATACTTAACGATTTTGTTTATGCCTCTTCTTTTATGAAAAAAGTAAGAGAAAGCATGATTAAAAACGATTTTTAGGTGCTCGTTTAATCCATCAATCTTTTTGTTTTTCTTCTATTGTTGTGTCCTCTTTTTAAAATATTGACCACTTGTTTTTTAAAGCCGATG